>JBDTMM010000191.1:0-5260 GCA_039934275.1 Flavitalea sp.
AAATTTAAAATTGCGATAGCCATCCCGCCTAATAACGATGTGGATGTATTTGCAAATGATATCGGTCTTATAGCGGTAGTAAAAGATGATAAATTACAGGGATTTAATATCGCCATTGGCGGCGGAATGTCAACAACACATGGTAACACCGATCATTATGCGCGCCTTGGAACCGTTATCGGGTTTGTAGATACAAAGGAAAAATTATTAAAGGCCGTATATGAAGTGCTTACCATCCAGCGCGACTATGGTAACAGGAGCGACAGGAAGCTGGCGAGATTAAAATATACTGTTGACCGGTTAGGGATTGAATGGTGGAAAGAAGAACTGGCAAAAAGAACGGGATTTGAGCTGGAAAAGGCAAGGCCCTATACATTTGAAAGCAGAAAGGATTATTACGGCTGGGAACAAAACCATGAAGGTAACTGGCACTATACCTTATTCATTGAAAATGGCAGAGTGCTCGATACGGAATCACTTCAGCTGAAAGCCGCATTGCTCGAGGTGGCGAAATCGGGGAAAGCTAATTTTATATTCACCTGTAATCAAAACCTTATTCTCGGCGACATTAATCCAAAAGATAAAGTCGCCATTAATAAGATTCTTACACGTTATAAAATAATTGAACACACTAATAACGCCTCGCTCATCAGAAAAAATGCAATGGCCTGTGTGGCGCTAAATACCTGTCCGCTTGCTTTGGCTGAAGGGCAGCGTTATATGCCCACACTTATTTCCAAGATCGAATCTATCATAAACAGTCATGGTTTGCAGGATGAAGACATAATTATCCGCATGACCGGCTGCCCAAATGGTTGCGCACGGCCATTTGTTGCAGAGATAGGTTTTGTGGGTACTGCACTTGGCAGGTACAATATGCACCTCGGTGGTGATAACCTTGGAATGAGACTAAATAAAATGTATAAAGAAAGCCTGGATGAAACGGCTATTTTACATGAACTGGATGTTTTACTGGGCCGCTACAAAGCGGATCGCAACCAGGGGGAAAAATTCGGAGACTATACATTCAGAATATTATTTAATTAATTTAGTATAACATCTATGCTCCACCGCACTTTGATTCTTTTGTTTATGGCCATGAATATTTGTGTGCATGGATTTTCACAAAAGCACACCACAGATGTCCAGCAGGTGTGGATGGGGTTTTTTAATCAAACGAGGTTCAGCGATAAATGGGGAATATCCGCGGAGGTGCAGTTGCGAACAAAGGAAGATTTCTTTACAAATTTTTCCCAGTTTTTTTTACGCGGAGGTATTACATATTATGCCAGTGATAAAACAAAACTGACAGCCGGTTACGCATATATAAGTTTGTATCCGGGTGACGGTCACCCTGGGATTACACAGCCCGAACACCGTCCGTGGCAGCAGGTGCAGTGGCATACCAGTTATTCCAAAGCCAGATTTATGCAGTGGTTAAGGATAGAAGAACGTTATCGACGTAAAATAAAAGACGCAGACGAACTTGGAGATGGCTATAATTTCAACTGGAGATTCAGGTATAATTTTCAGGCTATGTTGCCTTTGTCTAAGAAACCTTATGCGAAAAATACTCTTACGTTTGTTGCAAGCGATGAAGTAATAATAAATGCTGGAAGAGAGATTGTGTACAATTATTTCGACCAGAACAGATTTTTTGTTGGCTTTGCTTATCACGTGAATAAATCCGATTACCTGCAGTTTGGTTACCTAAATGTATTTCAACAATTGGCTGCAGGAAACCATTATAAAATGATCCACGTGCCACGGGTTTACTTTTTTCAAAACCTGGACCTGAGAAGAAAATCCTAATAGTGACTTTTTATAAAAACGAACCATTGAACACAGAAACAGAAGCAGTGCCCGGAGTTGCCACAAATCATCTCTTCCCCATTTTTTTAAAACTGGAAGAATTATCTGTATTACTTGTTGGTGGAGGAAATGTTGCATTGGAAAAATTATCTGCTATATTCAGCAATGCGCCGCTTACTCGTGTGCATGTTGTGGCCACTAATATCAATGACCATATCCACGAACTGACTTCCACCCATTTTAGTCTTACTATTGATCAGCGGCCTTATATTTCCAGTGACCTTGAAAATGCGGATATTGTTGTTATTGCAGTGAATAATAAAAATACCAGTGAAATAATACGTAATGAAGCGAAGGAAAGAGGCAAGCTGGTAAATGTTGCCGATACGCCTGAACTGTGCGATTTTTACCTTGGGTCTATTGTAAAAAAGGGTAACCTTAAAATTGCCATCTCCACCAATGGAAAATCACCGACCATAGCAAAAAGATTGAAAGACATTTTAAATGAGGCCGTTCCTGAAGAAATTGATGAAGTGCTGGAAAACATGCAGGTAATCAGGCAGAAATTGCGCGGCAATTTTGCAGATAAAGTAAGCAAGCTAAATACGATTACCAAAGACCTTGCTCTTAAAAATGAAATCGATTCCACAAAAGGCGAAAAGAAGTGGAGGCGCATTGCCACTTATAGCCTTATCGCATTTTGTTTTATGATTATCGGCCACATCTTGTTTTCTTATATTCCTTTCAGCGATATTGTGGCATCCGTTAAAACGGTTCCCAGTCAGCTTGAGCCGATATTTTACTGGATGATCGCTGCAGGTTTTCTTGCTCAGCTTGTGGATGGCGCGCTGGGTATGGGTTACGGGGTAACGTGTACTACGATATTGCTTTCACTTGGAGTAAATCTTCCAGTGATCAGCGGAAGTATACATACTGCTGAAATGTTTTCGAGCGGAATGTCTGGTTACAGCCATTACAAATTCGGCAACGTAAATAAAAAACTATTCAAGGCATTATTAATTCCTGGTGTGATCGGTTCTGTTGCCGGTGCGGTTGCGTTGTGGGTATTCGGGGTAAAGTATGCTGATTATGTGAGGCCGATACTCGCTGGTTATACTTTAATACTTGGGGTAAAAATTCTTTATTCGGCATATCGAAAGGCAAAACCACAGAAAGTAAAACGTGTAGGATGGCTCGCGGGAGCAGGTGGCTTTCTTGATTCATTTGGTGGTGGAGGTTGGGGACCGCTGGTAACGAGTACGCTCATTTCAAAAGGAAGAACGCCGCGATATGTAATAGGTTCGGTGAGTATTTCTGAATTTTTTGTAACGCTCGCAAGTGCGCTTACCTTTTTCGGATTAATTGGTATTAGTCATTGGCAGATTATCATAGGATTGATTATCGGTGGAATGATTGCAGCGCCAATTGCAGCGAAACTTGCAGGAAAGCTGCCCCTGAAAACAATGTTTGTTTGTGTGGGATCGTTGGTGATCATCTGGAGCCTTCGTATTATTTTGAAGTCGCTCCACATTATGTAATCACTGCCACCAGTCGCTGATCTTTTTCGAAATGATTCCGGCTTCCACCATAAAACCATCATGGCCATACGCTGAATCAATAGCAGTAAGTTTCGCATTCGGAATGTGCTTCGCGAGAAATTCCTGCTCAACAAGCGGGCATAATATATCGCTGTGAATTCCGAATATTAATGTTCTTTGAAGTATTCCCTTTAAAACTCCGGTAACGGTGTTGTTGCGTCCGCGGGAAAGGTGGTGGCTGTCCATTGCTTTGGTAAGTATCCAGTAACTAAAGGCATTGAATCGACTCACCAGCTTATCGCCCTGGTAATTGATATAGGAAGAGGCAAGGTAGTTGTCTGTTTTTTCGGGATCTGTTTCCTTTTGTTTTTTAACAAGGATGTTGTGGTTCCTGTAACTGATCAGGCCCATGGCCCTGGCGGCTTTCAATCCCTTATTACCGGCTTCTGCAGTGTCATCTTTCCAGGTGCAGTCTGCTTCAATGGCAAGTCTTTGTGCAGTGTGAACCGCAATACCCCAGGCGCTTTCGGTAGCGGATGTAGACAATAGCACAAGATTTTTGATGTTATCGCTTTCCATCACCACCCATTCCAGTGCCTGGTAACCGCCCATGCTTCCCCCTATTAATAAATTGATTGCCGGAACGCCAAGGTGTTCGCGTAATAAAATATGCGCCCTTACCATGTCGCGGATGCTTACCAGGGGAAATTGAGAAAAGAATGGTTTGCCCGACGCTTTATTTTCGGTAAGGGGGCCCGTGCTACCATAACAGGATCCAATGATGTTTGCACAAACAATAAAATGTTTTGCCGGATCGAATAAAGACCCTTCGCCCACAATCCCCTGCCACCATAGGGCAGCATCGGAATTGGCAGTGAGGTGATGACATATCCATACTACGTTGGTTTTGTCCTCGTTCATTCTGCCATAAGTATGGTAAGCAATGGTTAGCCCAGGCAGTGTTGAGCCCCTTTCGAGTTTAAAATCCTTATCGTAATGGAAATACTTCATCGTATTGTGTGCAAATTGGCTGCAAAGTAAAGTGTTGAATATATTACATTTATAAAAATTTTCAGAAAATGGCAAAGGTCGAATTGGAAAGAGCAAACGGCGCATTTGGTTTTGAGGCCAGGGACATAAATGGCCACAAGGTTATGATTGATACCAGCCCCGAAACTGGCGGGCTGAATTTTGGTGTGCGACCCATGCAATTGCTGCTGATGGGCCTCGGCGGATGCAGTGGCATCGACATCCTGTCCATTTTAAAAAAACAGCGCCAGGAAGTTACTGATTTTAAAATGTACATCGAAGGCGTACGCCAGGACGTTAAAGATCCTTCCCTGTGGAAAGAGGTGACGATCGTTTTCCAGCTCGTCGGTACCATCGACCCCGACAAAGCTCAAAAGGCATGCTCGCTGTCAATGGAAAAGTATTGTTCCGTAGCCGACACGTTAAAGAAGTCGGGAACCAACATCACGTGGAAAGTAATTGTGAACCCTTAATTTTTTGCAGTAATGTCTTTACACCCCATAACAAAAGCCATCCGTACTCAGGTTGAAAGAAGCAACGAAATGGAGCATTCTTCCCCAATATTTCTTACCAGCAGTTTTGTTTTCGAGAATGCAGAAGAAATGAGGGCCACCTTTGCCGATGAAACCGACCATAATATTTATTCCCGGTTCAGCAACCCCACGGTGAAGGAATTTGTACAGCGTGTTTGCGCACTCGAAGGCGCCGAAGATGGTTTTGCCACCGCATCGGGTATGAGCGCCATATTCGCGGCTTTCATGGCGCTGCTTCAAAAGGGCGATCACCTGTTATCCTTCAATGCTATTTTTGGAAGCACACATACCGTGATCACCAAGTTCCTTCCCCGTTACGGAATTGAATACGGTTATATCAATGTAAAT
>JBDTMM010000192.1:0-5238 GCA_039934275.1 Flavitalea sp.
ATTGTGCAGCATCATTGATCATCCTATTATTTTATTGGGAGGAAATGAGGATATGAAAAATGGAGATAAGATCGCATCGGTGGATAGTGCAAAAATTTACAACGCCTGTGGCAAATTCAACCTCAACGAATCTGCAGACCTGGTGCGAAGGTCGAAACTGGTGATCTCTAACGATACCGGTTTGCAATACATTGCATCGGCCTTTAATAAACCCACGCTTGCCATATGGGGTAGCACTTCTCCAAAGCTGGATGTTGAACCTTATTACCCAAAGACATTTCCTGCAAGCAATTTATCTGCTCCGTACGAAAACATTATGGTACATGGATTAACGTGCCAGCCTTGCAGTAAATATGGAAATAAAAAATGTCCACTCGTCCATTTTAAATGTATGGAACAAATGGACATTAATTATATATCCCAACGGGTAGAAAAAAGACTAGGCCGGTAAAGTGTTCAATACTTCATTCATAGCTCTTACTGCTTCAGCGCTTTTGTTGAACAAAGATTGTTCTTCTGCGCTCAGGTTGTAATCTACAATTTTTTCCCAGCCATTTTTTCCAATCACTACGGGAACCCCAAGACAAATATCTTTCTGTCCATATTCACCATCGAGGGCAACGCAGCAACTGAATAATTTCTTTTCGTCGCGTACTATGCTTTCAACAAGTGCCGCTCCTGCAGCGCCGGGTGCATACCAGGCAGAGGTGCCGATGAGTTTAGTAAGGGTTGCACCACCAACCATAGTTTCTGCCACAACCTGTTGCTGTTGTTCGGCACTAAGAAATTTGCTCACTGGAGCGCTGTTCCAAGTGGCCATACGTATCAAAGGGATCATGGTTGTATCGCCATGTCCACCTACTACTATTGCATTGAGGTCGGCAGGGCTAGCACCAAGATGCTGGCTCAATTGGTATTTGAATCTTGCACTGTCTAGCGCTCCACCCATTCCAATGATCCTGTTTTTCGGTAAACCTGTTGCTTTCAGGGCGAGGTAGGTCATCGTGTCCATTGGATTGCTGATAACGATAATGATCGCGTTGGGGGAATACTTCAGAATATTTTCAGCAACACCCTTTACTATTCCGGCATTTACGCCAATCAGTTCTTCTCTTGTCATTCCGGGTTTTCTTGGAAGCCCTGAAGTGATTACCACCACGTCACTGCCGGCGGTTTTAGCATAATCATTTGTAGAACCGGTGATCCTTGTGTCGAATCCCAGCAGGGCGGCGGTTTGCATCATATCCTGCGCCTTGCCTTCGGCGATGCCTTCTTTAATATCAAGCAAAACGAGTTCGGTGGCCAGTTCTTTACGGGCAATATTGTCAGCGCATGTTGCTCCTACAGCACCGGCGCCCACGACAGTAACTTTCATGAAATGTACTTTGAAGTGATCAATAATGTGGGCTGCGAAGATAGTTATTTAGCCTCATCCATTATACCATTCTTCACAGCATACATTACCAGGCCGGCCATTGATTTTGCGCCCGTCTTGGTTTTTAATTTGTCGCGAATGGCTTCAACGGTACGCGGGCTGATCTCAACAATGTCGGCGATCTCTTTGGTAGTTTTCTCTTCACACATCAGTTTTAATACACGGAGTTCCTTCTCTGAAAGGTCGGCCTCTGGTGTACCAAATACGTCTGAACGTTTTGTTCTTAAGCCTGTGAGAAGCGCCTTATTGGTGAGCTCATTAAAGAAGAACTCATTTTCGTAACAGGTTTTTATGGCTTCGTAAATCGTTTCGGAGTCGGAATTTTTGGTGAGGTAACTGTTTGCGCCGATTTCCATCAGTTTAGAGATCATGGAATGGTCGTTGTGCATTGAGAGGATGATCACCTTGGCATCAGGACGCATTTTGCGTATTTCCGGAAGGGTTTGTATACCATCCATGATAGGCATCTGTATATCTAATAAGATAACATCTGGTTCTATGTGCTTGAGTAAGTTTAGTAGCTGCATGCCATTATCGGCCTCTGCAATCAGCTCAACATCTTTTTTCACAGACAAAGCTGTCTTTACACCGGCCCGGAATAGTGCATGGTCATCTGCTATTGCTACTTTAATTGTCCGGCCTGATTCCTGCTGTTTCATTCGGGAAATTGGTTTTAATTGAAATACATTCTGAGACACAAGATGGTAAAATTTCCTGACAAGTACTATAGGGATTATACGAAAATATACACTATTATACTATTTCTGATTATACTTTGAAACAACCTTATAACGGACAATCACCTAAAATAGTATAGTGTATATGCTATTTTTTTATCTGAGTTTTTACTATACCTCCCGTAAATACCATACTAAGTAAATAGGGCAATTGTGCGCTTGTTAACATAGTTATCCACATTTACTTTTGTTAAAAGTTGATTGACAAAGAAATTGTAGCTCCTAAATCCAATATTCAGAACCACTGTCCAGAAAATGAATTCCAACATCCTTAGAAAAGCCATCGCTAACCTTTTAATGTCAATCAACTTTTAAACAGTTTAAGTAATAAGAATTAACAAATCACCATCCTTTGCAAAAATCAATTAATTCCAATTTTCCGTCTTTCCAATCCGTTGAAAAATCCAAAACCCGGTAGGCCTGTGCAGCAAGAAATTTTGCCCGCTTCATTTTTGAAGCGGGCCTTTTTTTTATATGATGCCTGCACATATCTTTAATTTTAACTTGACCTGAAATCAATATTGGGTAATTTCAAAAAAACAATAATTGAATGCATGACCATCGATCAGTTCGTTCATTTTGAGGAGATGGAAAAAATTTCTGCAATAATGCAGTATGGTCATCTTATAGCCCAGAACGCTGACGATCAATCACGCATTTTTATATACCGCATTGAAAAGTTTTTTGTGAGGGCGGCTTATTCCAGGACCACTGACCAGCTCGAAGAGATCAATTGTTATCTTGAAGTGCATAAATCAATACAACATTACCGCAAACTTTTAATCGACGTCCATCCCGCAGAGCGGGAATACACTACCCCTAACTGTTAGTAGCTATGTTTTTGTTTACAAGTACGTCATTTTTTTCTGCCGACTTTCTGTTATTCTCCCTTTAAATGTGTTTTTCCTAAATAAAACCGTGGTTATACGGTAGGTTAAGATTAGAGAATTTCTAAATTGCCGCCCTTATTAAACCTTAACCCAAACCAGTGCTTAGAAATTATCTTAAATCCGACTGCCACATCGTGACGCGGCCCTCAAACTTTTCTTTTTATTCTTCACCGAATTACTATTTATTTCATTTCCTGACCTTTCACTTTTGATTTAATGATGGATCACAGGCTATGTTTAATTTCCACCCTTTTATGGGTAATGGCATTTATTATATTGCTATTATATTTAAAAAGAAAACATCTCGCATTCCGCCAAAAAATTTGCGAGATAAAATCAGATCACCATAATGAATTGAGGAAAGCTAAACTCGACACGAAGGAACAAACATTGCAGGAGGTGTCGCGCGATATTCATGATAATATATCATTGGGATTAACTCTTTCAAAATTGCACCTGCACGCACTCAATGAAGAACAGTCTTCTACTATTCACGACAAACTGGGTTTGTCTATCCACCTAATTGGAGAAGCCATTCACAACCTGAGCGACATCTCCAAAAGTTTAAATGCCGACTCTATAAAAGAATACGGATTAATAAGAGCCATAGAAAATGAAATTGATAATTTAAACAGCACAAAACTTTACGATATCTATTTTGAAATACAGGGCGCAGCGGAAAGATATCCACCAAGAATTGAGATCGCATTGTTCCGCATTTTGCAGGAGGCGCTTAAAAATATTATCAGACATTCACAGGCAACGTGCATTGAAATAATCATCGTGTTTACCAAAACACAGATCCAAATTATTATTGAGGATAATGGCAGGGGATTTTTAATAAACGATAGAAACATAACCGGTGGGGCCGGGTTAAAAAATATGCGCGACAGAGCGCTGATGATCAGGAGCCACTTTGAAATTACGAGCACCATTGGAACAGGAACAAAAATAAATATTACGGTACCACTGAAAATAAAAGATGAAAAACGACCAACATACAATGGATAAAGAATTACAACAAATCCGCATTGCGCTTGCCGATGACCACATACTGCTTAGAAATGCACTTGCAGCACTGATCAATGGTTTCGAAAATTGCAAGGTAATTATGGAAGCGGATAACGGAGATGAATTAATAAAGGGTATTCAATCGGGTTTGGTGCCCGACGTTATTCTGCTCGACCTTAACATGCCCGAAATTGATGGACATGAAAGTGCAAAGTGGGTGCAGGAGAATCACCCGGATATTCATGTACTAATGCTTACGATGTATGATACGGAATTAACAATGATCAGGATGCTACAGGCAGGCGTAAAAGGGTTTTTGAAAAAAGACATTCACCCTGCCGAATTAAAATTTGCAGTGAGATCTGTAATGGAGTGTGGGTATTATTATACCAACAATACCACGGGCAAACTGGTTAATTTATTTCGCAAGAGCCAGGAACAATCATCACTAATGAGAACCATGCTAACCGAAACAGAGGTAAGGTTCTTAAGACTGGTATGTTCGGAACTTACTTATAAAGAAATTGCAGTGCACATGCATCTTAATCCGCGTGCCGTAGATAATTTGAGAGACAATCTTTTTGATAAACTTGAAGTAAAAAGCAGGGTAGGTCTTGTAATGTATTCCATCAGGCATGGACTACATACTTTTTAATCGATGATCTTGTTACGCATTCCGTACATGATTAATCCTGCAATGGTTTTTGCTCCCACTTTGGTTTTCATATTCTGACGAATGGTTTCAACTGTGCGCGGGCTTAAAAAAACTTCTTTGGATATTTCTTCGGTTGTTTTGTCTTCTGCAAGCAACTTCAGGATTCTTACTTCTTTTTCTGAAAACTTTACAGGATTTGGATAAAATTGACGCACTTGTCTTTTTGTTTGCAGTTTAGACAGCACGGCTTTATTCACTAAGTCGTTGAAATAAAAATCATCATTCATACATCCCAGGATAGCCTGATAAATTTCTTCAGGGTCCGATGTTTTGGTTAGGTAAGCATTCGCACCCATCTCCATCATTTTTGTGATCATTTCCTGGTCATCGTACATGGTCAGAACTATGATCTTTACATCGTCATATTCTTTGCGGAGGATAGAGATCGCGTTCACCCCATCTACTTCTGGCATTCTTATATCCATCAGCAGTACATCAGGTTTCTTCAAC
>JBDTMM010000193.1:0-5236 GCA_039934275.1 Flavitalea sp.
GGATATTAAACAGCAATAATTCTTTTACCGTGTCTATGATCTTAGAATTTCTGATGTCACTTACATTTTCCTTAAATGTTACTCCTTTTACAAGCACGCGCGGTTCGTTTGAATTGCGCAGTACGTGCGTGATAATCTTGCGAGCCACATATTTCGCCATATCATCATTTATTGAACGGCTCGACGAAATTACTTTTGAATCATAACCGAGCGCAGCGGCCTTATAGGTAAGGTAATAGGGATCCACACCAATACAATGTCCGCCAACAAGACCTGGCTGAAACTTTAAAAAATTCCACTTGGTGCCCGCGGCTTCAATTACGTCAAAAGTATTGATGCCCATGCGGTCGAATATCATCGATAATTCATTCATCAATGATATGTTCAGATCGCGCTGAGTATTCTCAACAATCTTGCTTGCTTCTGCCACTTTTATAGACGAAGCACGGTGAACACCCGCATCCACTACCAGTTCATATGTTTTTGCTATTTCTTCCAATGACTCATCGTCACATCCGGAAACCACCTTTACCACTGTTCTGAGTGTATTCTTTTTATCACCCGGGTTTATTCTTTCGGGTGAATAACCAAGCTTGAAGTCCACTCCCATTTTTAATTGGGAAAGATTTTCAAGTATCGGCAGGCAATCTTCTTCGGTACAACCGGGATAAGTGGTCGATTCATATATTACGTAGTCGCCCTTTTTAAGAACCTTGCCTACGGTAGTTGATGAACCGATGAGTGGTTTAAGATCGGGAACATTGTATTTATCTACCGGAGTAGGCACCGCCACTATGAAAAACTTTGCTTCTCTTAATACTTCAAGGTCGTCGGTGAATACGATGTCCCTGCCTTCAAATTCTTTGGCATCAACTTCTTTGCTTGGATCCTGCTGCTTTTTCATCATGTTAATGCGCTTGGAATTGATATCGAATCCTATGACCGATATTTTCTTTGCAAATTCCAGGGCAATTGGCAATCCCACATATCCGAGGCCAATTACCGCCAGCTTAGCTTTCTTTTCCAGTAGTTCCTTGTACATTTCTGTTTGTTTTATTAGTTTTCTAAGTTATAAGGTTTGTATTATTAGGCTCTAACGCATTTCTACTCAGGTAATTTTACATCCGGCTGATAAATTCTTTAGGTTGCCTGAATAAATCTTCCTGAGGTAATGATTTAAAGTATGCATAGGTCTTAGCCAATCCTTCTGCCCTGCCTATTTTTGGTTCCCATCCCAGCAATTTTCTGGCCCGCGTAATATCAGGCTGCCGCTGCTTTGGATCATCCATTGGAAGTGCCTTGTAAACGATCTTTTGCTTTGTGCCGGTAAGGGTAATAATCTCTTCTGCAAATGCACTCAGGCTTATCTCATCCGGGTTGCCAACGTTCACTGGAAGGTGATAATCGCTCATCAGCAACCTTACGATTCCTTCCACCAGGTCGTCTACAAAACAAAATGACCTGGTTTGGCTGCCATCACCAAAAACGGTGAGGTCCTCCCCCCTCAGTGCCTGTCCTATAAAGGCGGGTAGTGCGCGCCCGTCGTTAAGCCTCATTCTTGGGCCGTAAGTATTAAAGATTCTTATGATCCTTGTTTCCACTCCATGAAAATTGTGATAAGCCATTGTAATGGCTTCCTGGAATCTTTTTGCCTCGTCATATACACCTCGCGGGCCTACGGGGTTTACATTGCCCCAATATTCTTCGGTTTGCGGGTGAACCAGCGGGTCGCCGTACACCTCAGAGGTAGAGGCCACCAATATCCTCGCGCCCTTTGCCTTTGCAAGACCCATGCAGTTATGCGTTCCAAGCGATCCCACTTTAAGGGTTTGTATCGGAATTTTCAGGTAATCTATAGGGCTCGCGGGTGATGCAAAATGCAAAATGTAATGCAGGTCGCCTGGTATATGGATGAACCTCGATACGTCGTGGTGATAAAACTCAAATTCGGGCAACTTGAAAAGATGTTCGATGTTTTTGAGGTCGCCCGTGATGAGGTTATCCATCGCAACCACTGAATAACCGTCTTTGATGAAACGGTCACAAAGATGAGACCCTAAAAATCCGGCAGCCCCGGTGATCAGTACTCTTTGTGCGGCCATGTTATTTGGTTAAAGTTGAGTTGGATGTTTGTGGAGTGGCGCGTCCGACGCTTTCATAATGAAAACCCAGTTCCCTGATGGCCGTGGTTTCAAAAAGATTTCTTCCGTCAAAGATCACTTTTTGTTTCAAGGCAGTCACTATTTTCAAAAAGTTAGGTGTTCTGAACTCGTTCCATTCAGTTGAAATAATAAGCGCATCGGCATCTTCGAGGCACTCGTACTGGTTCTCGGCAAATTCTATTTTATCGCCCAGCAATTCCTTTGCATTTTTCATGGCCTCGGGATCAAAGGCATGTACGGTGGCTCCAGCGGCCAGCAATGCATCGACCATATACAAAGCCGGTGCCTCACGAATATCATCCGTATTTGGTTTGAAGGCGAGCCCCCAAAGCGCAAATTTCCTTCCCCTGATGTCGCCCTTGAAATAATTCTTGATCTTTGGAATGAGATGAAGCTTCTGGTTGTTGTTCACATTCATAACGGCATCGAGTATTCTAAAATCATAACCGTGTTCTTTTGATGACTGCGATAGTGCCTTAACGTCTTTTGGAAAACAACTTCCGCCATATCCGATACCAGGAAATAAAAATCTTCTTCCAATTCTTTCGTCTCCACCTATCCCTTTTCTAACCATATCCACATCCGCACCCATTCTTTCACACAACTGCGCGATCTCATTCATGAAAGAGATCTTGGTTGCGAGGAACGAATTTGCGGCGTACTTGGTAAGCTCCGCAGATTTTTCGTCCATGAAAATGATCGGGTTACCCTGACGCACAAAAGGACTATACAAATCGTTCAGTAATTTTCTTGCTCTTTGTGAAACGGTTCCAATTACCACCCGGTCGGGTTTCATGAAATCATCCACCGCAACTCCTTCGCGGAGAAATTCGGGGTTGGACACCACATCGAATTCGCCCTTATAGTTTTTTGCAATGGTGCTGTGTACTTTTTCTGCTGTACCAACGGGCACAGTGCTTTTGTCTACTATTATTTTGTACGAACCCATAATCTTTCCCAAATGTTCCGCCACGCCCAGCACGTATTTGAGATCGGCGGAGCCATCTTCATCCTGTGGTGTTGGCAGTGCAAGAAAAATAATGGCCGCATCTTTTATCCCTTCTTCCAGTGAGGTGGTAAAGAATAATCTTTCTTCCCGCAGGTTTCTCAGGAATAATTTCTCAAGTCCGGGTTCGTAAATGGTAATCTGACCGTTGGATAATTTGTCAACTTTTGATTTATCGATATCCACGCAGATTACGTCATTGCCGGTTTCGGCAAAACAGGTTCCGGTTACCAATCCAACATATCCGGTTCCTACTACTGCGATTTTCATGTGCCAATTTTATTTGATAAGGTTTAAGCGTGGGCTGATCCGTTAATAAATTCTAAAACTTTGTCTGTAATGTATTTCATCTGGTCTTCATCCATTTCTGTATGAACAGGAAGGGATATCACGCGTTCCGTGAGCCAGTCTGTGGTTTTTAAATCAAACGATGAACCGCCGAATGCGTCGAACATTTTCTGGCGGTGTGCGGGAACCGGATAATAGATCATGGAGGGAACCTGTTGGGTGGCCAGCCATGCGTTCAGTCCGTCGCGGTCAACACCATTTAATGTAAGCGTGTACTGGTGAAAAACGTGGTTGCTATAAGGGGGGCGGTAAGGAGTGGTAATTTTGGGATGATTTGCAAATGCCTTATCATAATGATCCGCTACCCTTACCCTTGCATTGATATACTGATCGAGACTTTTAAGTTTTATATTTAAAATGGCCGCCTGAATGGAATCCAACCTGCTATTGCATCCAACCACATCGTGATAATATCTCCTGCTCTGGCCGTGATTTGCGATCATGCGCAATTTTGCGGCGAGCTCGTCATCATTGGTGAATATCGCGCCGCCATCACCATAGGCACCAAGATTTTTTGATGGAAAGAAGGAAGTGGTGCCTATCGTTCCTATGGTACCCGTCTTTTTAATTTTTCCATCGGGGAAAGTATAATTACCTCCGATGGCCTGCGCATTGTCTTCGATCACAAACAGCTTATGCCTTCTGGCTATGTCCATGATCGGCGCCATATCGGCCGACAGACCATATAAATGGACAGGAACGATCGCTTTTGTTTTTGAGGTAATTGCTTTTTCTATGGACGATGGATCGATGTTGAAAGTTTTTGGATCCACCTCCACGAAAACGGGTTTTAGCCTTAACAGCGCGATAACTTCCGTGGTGGCAACATACGTAAATGAAGGCGTGATCACTTCGTCACCCGGTTCGAGGCCAAGTGCCATCAGTGATATTTGCAAAGCGTCTGTACCGTTGGCGCAGGGAATAACATAGCCAACATTGAGGTATTTTTGAAGCGCATCCGCAAATTCGGTAACGCTAGGGCCGTTAATGAACGTGGCTTTATCCATCACATGGTGAATTGCGGCGTCCACCTCGCTTTTTATCTTAGCGTACTGCTGTTTCAGATCTACCATTTGTATCGGCCGCATAGATGAAAATGCTTTTTAAAAAGCGCACAAACCTACTTTAAAAAACTGGTTTAGACAAGGTTATCATTGCACAAAGGGTTGCAGTTTGCACTTAACCCCCAGCATTGCATACCTCTTTGCGCCTTTGCGTGAAAACCTTTGCCCACATAGCATTCCCCCTTGGCCTTTCCATTGGTCAACTTTTTTTGAAACCTAACATCCCTACATTTGCCTGTGTTCCTTTTGATTTATAATACAGTTATCCGGTTGTATGCATTCGGGGTGCGGATCGCCTCTTTCTGGAACCCTAAAGCAAAACTTTGGATAAATGGCCGCAATGATATACTGAAACACATCCGGCAAACCTTCAACAGCAACGGCAAACCGGTAGTTTGGATGCACAGCTCGTCGCTCGGCGAATTTGAGCAGGGCCGCTTTCTACTGGAAAATATAAAATTGAAGTATCCCGGAACCTGCATCGTCATCACCTTTTTCTCACCTTCAGGGTACCAGGTTTCAAAAAATTACAAAGGCGCAGATTATGTGTATTATCTGCCGCTTTCCACCAAACAAAATGCACGGAAATTCATTGGTATCATTCAACCCAACCTTGTCCTCTGGATCAAGTACGATTACTGGTACCATTACCTAGT
>JBDTMM010000194.1:0-5225 GCA_039934275.1 Flavitalea sp.
CGGCTGGTGGTTTATTTTGGTAGACTGTAAATAAATCTTAAATCTGCAATGTAAATCTGATCGGTGGGAATATTTTTTCAACATAGTATCAACGAAGCAACATCTCTGGGTATTTGGAAAATAGAAGAAGCGGAAAACTTCTTTCTTGAAAAGGTACCAAAAAAACAGCAGGTATCTCATCCATATAAAAGACTGCAACACCTAGCGGGCCGGTATCTTCTTCCCTATTTATTTCACGACTTTCCCCTTGAAGAGATCATCATCGCTGATACGCGAAAACCGTTCCTTACCAACGAAAAGTATCACTTCTCCATTTCGCATTGCGGAAATTTTGCCGCCGCTGTCGCCAGCACCACAAATAGGGTAGGAGTAGATATTGAAATGGTGACCCCTCGATTAAAAACCATCTCTCATAAATTTCTGACCGATAACGAAGCTGCATATTTAAATAAATGGAAACAATTGTCTGCCCTTTATTTACAAATGCTCACCATTATATGGTGTTCAAAGGAAGCGATATTCAAATGGTACGGCAACGGAAATCTCGATTTCAGAAAACACATGATACTCGATGGCGCCATCGTTTTTAAAGCAGGTGAATGGATCGAAGTGCCGTTTTTATTTACAAAAGATCAAACGCAGTCTGTAAAAGTAATGGCCAAGGCATTTGACACACTTATACTTGCATTTGTCGTTACCAGTTCGGATTAATCTTCATTTATTTCTTCCTCATCTGTTCCTTCCAACAGCGGAATACTACTAATTGAAGTTCCTGCAATACCCTTTATTGATCCATACATTCCTGAAGTATTTATTAATACTTTTTCCAGTTGTTTTTCTCTTTCCTTCCACATTTTTTCCATTTGCATACGTTCTTTTGTAATGGAGTTTTTCATTAATACAAATCCTTCAACAATCGCTTCTACCTGCTGACGGAATTCAGTTCCGGTAAGAAAATTATATAACATCTGCATTTTTTCTCCTTTGTTTTCTTCCGATTTTTTCGTTTCCGCAATCCGAATAATTGCATGCCGCAGAGCAGTGGCAAGACCGATCACTTCTTTGAAATTACAAATCCATATTCCGTCGCGTTCGCCGAAACATTCCATGTTGCGCGGAAATATTTGTGTAACCAATATGGCGAGGTCGGCCTGTTTATTCCGCATATCATTTTTTAATTTGTCGAGCCAATTGTTATTCCAGCCCTTTGCTCGTTTACTTTCAAAAATGATCTTTCCATATTCCGTTCCTGAGATGCTGCGCACCATTAACATACAATCGGCGCCTTCAACACCTTTACCCACTTCTGTAACGAGGTCGTTTGGAAAATTTTGCCTCAGGGTTTCTTCGAGTAATAATTCCTGCGCCTCTCCCTGTAACTGCATGGATCCCTGGTCGGCCTTGCGGCGCATTTCTTCTGCGAGTTTTTTCTGGTCGTCCAGTTGTTTTTCCATTTCCCGGAGACGCATCTGGAACTCGGTTTCTTTCAGGGAGGTTTTTTCAGATTCTTCTTTTCGTATCTTTTCGGTAAGCTGGTGGCTGGCCTCTATCAGCTGTTTTTGGATCGTTATTTGTATCTCTTGCTCTTTTCTAAGTAATTCTTGTTCTTTTTGCAGGTATTCCAGTTCTTTTTTTCGTGCATCCTTTAGTTTTTCATCAGTTTGCCTGCCTGATTCTTTAAGGATATGAATTTCATTTTCAAAGTCACCTATTATCTTTTTGCGGATGTCTCCTTCTAGTGACAATTGAATTTTTTTCTTTTCATCATGTAATCTGGTGGCGAAATCCTGTTCATTTTTCTGAACGGTTTCTTCCAGTAATCTTTCTTTTTTTGAAAGTTCGTCTTTTTGTTTTTTCAGTTCATCGTCTTTCAGCTTTTTATATTTCACCATTTGTTCATGGAGGTCCTTTTTATATTCTTCAGACATGGCCTCTTCCATTGGAAACCCAAAACCACAGTTAGGACACTTTATATCAGTTGGCATTTATAGTATTTTGTGCAAGTTTACAAAAGATGGGAAGGGCGGGCAAAATTTTAATTGAGGGGGGGCTGAATATTTCCTTGATATTTGTTTTTTTTAGTAATATTTTTAACTATTATCGGCATAGACTACCGAAATTAACTGTGAAGCATTTATGATACCTAATCCAAAGAATCTTGTTTACATTGTTGACGACGATCCAGATGACAGGCAGATTATATTAGATGCATTTTTAGAGAACAACACGAAGATGGATTACGTGTTTATTGAAAATGGGGATGAACTGATGAAAACATTGGAGGAGTGTTCCGACAGCGAATATCCATCGCTGATACTGCTGGATCTAAATATGCCGGGCATGCTTGGGATGCAGGCGCTTAAGGAAATTAAAAGCAATCCGCGGTTTACGCATGTGCCAACGATCGTGCTAACCACATCAACGCTTTCGTCCGACAGGAGCGCGTCTTATTTGCTTGGAGCGAACTGCTTTTTGAGCAAACCCCCTTCTTTTACTGAACTTGTTGCGCTTACGCAGGCGATAGCCAAATTGTGGTTTATGGCGTAAATAATTTTCTTACTTTTGCGATCCCCTTTAAAGTCGCGGAGGTGGCGAAATTGGTAGACGCACTACTTTGAGGTGGTAGCGCCGTAACTGGCGTGGGAGTTCGAATCTCCTCTTCCGCACACGAAAAGACCCGCCCCACGGCGGGTTTTGACGTTTTGAAATGGATAGAGTCTATATGTGGAACAAAACAACAAAAACACCGCTATTACAACGGGCTACTTTAAGGAGTTATAGAAAATTCTGTCGGAGCATGACTCTTATCTATATTTTGTATTTTAGGTCGAGTATTATTTATGTTTGAAAAGCGAGGAGGAGTTAAAGCATTTTAAAGTTCTGCATCGCAATTATTTTGCCTGCGCCATTTTTCCGATAATAGGTATTACTTGGTGAAACGCTACGGTGGCAATGGGAATGTGAGGTATATTTTCTGTATTTATGGACAACTCAATTGAAGTTTTTACATTTTGAGTCCCCTAATCGCCTTAAATGCTATAGATGGGATAAAGCGGATGAGCAGAAATAACAGTTTTTCTCTTGGCGAACCAATCTCCAAATGACTTTTTTGATTTTGTATGCCACGAAGGATTAGACCAGCCGTTTTTTCTGCAAACATTCCTTTAGCAATCAGAGGATCTTTTTGCTGAAATGGAGATCCGTCCGCTATAAGAGCATTTTCTGCAATTGAGGTTCGGACCGCCCCTGCGCGTACAATTATCAATTTTATCCCGCTTCCCCAGAGCTCTGCTCTTAAAGCGCCAAAGAAGCCTTCAACTGCATGTTTAGAGGCACTATAAGCAGAACGGTATGGTAACCCGATTTTTCCGGAAACACTGCTCATGAATACCAAATGACCTGATTGCTGTTGCCTGAAGTGCTTCAGCAAGAGTTTTGTTAGTAGTATAGGAGCAAAATAATTTGTTTCCATTATGGTACGTTCTACCTGCATAGTGGTTACTTCCCCCAGGCTTCTTTGGGATACTCCTGCATTATTAATGATAATATCGATATGGCCCCATTTATCTACAGCAGTTTGTACTTTTTCTGCCAGGATATCCGGCTGGTTGAGATCGATGGGCAGGATGAAATATTCCGTATGCGGAGGAAGATGATTGCCTATCCTCTGGAGTTCTGGTTCGCGCCTGGCCGAAATAATTATTTTGGCTCCTGCGGCCGCAAGCTGGTAAGCGAGGGCTTCTCCTATCCCCGAACTGCCACCGGTAATCCACACGACTTTGCCCGAAAAATAATTATTTTGCCGCAAGACTTACGTTAAATTGAATACCAATACTATATAAAACTTATCAGGCCTCCAAACCGTAAATCACTTTAGGAGCAGTCTTGTTGTTTTATATTACAGGCGGTGGTTTAAGATGTGTAAGGAAAAGTAACCAAGTATTAGGTAGAATAAACAATGAATAACCATTCAGCTATTATCATTTTTGTGCGTCACCCCGAATTAGGCAAGGTTAAAACCAGGCTGGCAGCTACTATCGGTAATGAAAAGGCACTGGAGGTTTATAACATTCTCCTGAAGCATACTTTTGACGTTGTGCAGAATATTCGCGTGCCGGTATATGTGTTTTATGCTGACAGGTTGCCATTGGCCGATATTTGGAAAGGCGATAATATACTTAAAAGAAATCAGAAGGGAAATAATCTTGGGGAGAGAATGCATAATGCATTTAAGGAAGTTTTTGAACTGGGACATTCGAAGGCGGTAATCATTGGAAGCGATTGTTATGAATTAAGTAGCAAAATATTGACTGAATCATTAGAACACCTGGATGAAACAAATTTGGTAATTGGTCCTGCAAGGGATGGTGGGTATTACCTGTTGGGAATGAACGCGCCTTTAAAAAATGTTTTCGAAATAATTGAATGGAGCACCCCTGCAGTATTTTCCAGTACAATCAAAATTATCCGGGAAAACAAATGGACCATAACCGAGCTTCCTGTTTTAACAGATGTAGATACAGAATCGGATATTACATTTAATTATTAATGGAGAGAGATAAATTGAATGAGATACATCACCAGATTGAGTAAAAAATTAGCTACTTGTTTTACAAAATTGTGAAAATATGGATCCGCTTAGGGCTGTTATTATTTTGTCGGAAAATAATCTTTAACAACCCGGCAATTTTAAAAAGAAAAGGTCCCCTGTTATTAGCATGTAATCATCCAAACTCTTTCCTTGATGCGTTAATTGTGGGTAGTTATTTTAAACGACCGGTACATTTTTTAACAAGGGGAGATGCATTCAGGAAACCACTCGTGAAAAAAATATTAACCGCGCTTAACATGATTCCTATTTACCGGCTAAGCGAAGGCAGGGAACACCTGGCACTCAATGATGCAACGTTTGAAAAATGTGGTGATATTCTTTCCGGCGGAGGTATAGTGTTGATATTTGCAGAAGGGTTGTGTGTTAATCAATGGGCATTGCGACCTTTAAAGAAAGGTGCGGCAAGAATTGCCTGGAATGTGCTTACTGTTCACGGAATCCAGGATGAATTAAACATAGTTCCCGTGGGCATTAATTATAGTGGGTTTATTGAACCTGGTAAAATGATCGAAGGCGAGACGCTGGCAGTGTTGAAGTTGAGATAATTTATGGTAAAATTTTATCCGCTAGATGGAGCCTGTAGCTTAATGGCAGAGCGCTACACTGTGGCAGT
>JBDTMM010000195.1:0-5211 GCA_039934275.1 Flavitalea sp.
GCCTATGAAAGACCGCAGCCGCACGCGTGCTTCATCCTAAGCGTTGCCGATGATCTCGTTAACGAAGGTGGTATTATGGACCTTTGGGTTCGTGAAGCAAGAATATTTAAATATGGTTCGGGTGTAGGAACAAACTTTTCGAATATACGTGGTGATGGTGAAAAATTAAGTGGTGGCGGAACATCAAGCGGACTGATGAGCTTTTTAAAAATCGGTGACCGCGCAGCAGGAGCGATCAAGAGTGGCGGCACTACCAGGCGCGCTGCAAAAATGGTTTGCCTCGATCTCGATCACCCGGAGGCAATGAGTTTCATCAACTGGAAAATGGAAGAAGAGAAAAAAGTTGCCGCACTTATTGCCGCCGGTTATCCGAGTGATTACGAAGGAGAGGCATACAAAACCGTATCGGGACAAAATTCCAATAACTCTGTACGCATACCAAACGATTTTTTTGAAAAACTTCAGAAGAATGAAGACTGGGAACTGAAGGCAAGGTCCGATGGAAGAGTAATGAAAAGAATTCCTGCAAAAGAAGTGTGGAACCAGATTGCTTATGCAGCCTGGCGTTGTGCAGACCCGGGTACCCAATACGATACCACCATTAATCAATGGCACACGTGCCCTAACGGTGGACGGATCCGCGCCTCCAACCCCTGTAGTGAATATTTATTTTTAGATAACACTGCCTGCAATCTTGCATCCGTAAATCTTCGCCGCTTTTTCGATGAGGCAACAAACCTGTTCGATGTGGAAGGCTTCGAATATACAAGCAGGTTATGGACAACGGTGCTTGAAATTTCTGTACTGATGGCACAATTCCCTTCAAAGGAAGTAGCACAATTAAGTTACGATTACCGTACGCTCGGCCTTGGTTATGCGAATCTGGGATCGATGCTCATGGTGCTCGGCATTCCTTATGATTCGGAAGAAGCACGCGGCATAGCTGGTGCCATCACTGCGATCATGACCGGCATCGCATACAGGACCTCTGCAGAAATGGCCTGTTTCCTTGGTGCATTTCCAAAATTCAAAGACAACAGGGAAGAAATGCTTCGCGTAATGCGCAACCACAGGCTCGCCGCATACGATGCAGATGAATATGAACAACTCGACACAAAACCCACAGGCATAAAGGCAAAATATTGCCCCGATTATTTATTATCAGCAGCAACAAAAGCGTGGGACGAAGCGGTACAGCTTGGAGAAAAATACGGATACCGTAACGCGCAAACAACCGTTATTGCACCTACCGGAACCATCGGCCTGGTAATGGATTGTGATACTACCGGTGTTGAACCCGATTTCGCATTGGTGAAGTTTAAAAAACTAAGCGGCGGCGGATATTTTAAAATCATCAACCAATCTGTTCCCGCAGCGCTCAGAAATCTTAAATACGGAGAGAAAGAAATCAATGCCATCGTAAAATATGCTGTTGGTTCGGGAACGTTTGCGGGTGCTCCTTTTGTGAACCACCAGTCGCTCAGTGAAAAAGGATTTATCGCTGAAGAAATGAATAAGCTCGATGCCGCTGTGGGATCGGCATTTGAAATAGGATTTGTATTCAACGTGTATACGCTTGGTGAAGAATGTTTACAAAGGCTCGGCTTCAGCCCCGAGCAATATTTCGATTTTGAATGGAGCCTGCTGGATGCGCTTGGATTTACTGATGAACAGGTAGAAAAAGCCAATGACTTTATTTGTGGCACCATGACCATTGAGGGCGCGCCGTATTTAAAACACGAACACCTCGCTGTTTTTGATTGCGCAAACAGGTGCGGCAAAAAAGGAGAGCGGTTTATACATGCACACGGACATATCCAAATGATGGGTGCGGCACAACCATTTATCAGTGGCGCCATTTCCAAAACTATCAATCTTCCAAATGAAGCAACAGTGGAGGAGATCGCAGATGCATATATGCTTAGCTGGCAAATTGGATTGAAGGCATGCGCATTGTATCGCGATGGATCCAAATTATCACAACCGCTCAGTAATAAAAGCGACAGAACGAAAAAATCGGATGAACCTCAGTCGGCCACTGCTAACATCATTCGCGAAGAGTCGCACATAGTGGACATGAGCAAGCTCACCGTTCAGGATCTTTTGGAAGAGGTGCAAAAAAGAGTGCAATCGTCGCCAGACACCAAATTGAAGCGACAGCTGGCAACTATTGTCGAACGCAGAACATTGCCGGCAAAAAGACGTGGGTTTACTCAGAAGGCCAAGATCAACGGACAGGCACTGTTCCTACGCACCGGAGAGTACAGTGATGGAACCGTTGGTGAAATATTCATCGACATGGCAAAGGAAGGCGCCACCATGCGAAGTATGCTGAACTGTTTTGCCATCTCAATTTCCATCGGTTTGCAATATGGCGTACCACTGGAAGAGTTCGTAGAGAAATTTGTATTTACCAGGTTCGAACCTTCGGGAATGGTGGAGCATCCGAATATTAAGAGTGCCACCTCTATCGTGGACTTTATTTTCCGCGCACTTGCCTATGAATATCTGGGAAGAAATGACCTTGTTCATGTGCTCGACAAACCGGAAGTTGGTAACACTGGGATGGACGAATGGGATGATATTCCTAAAGCCCCCGATGCGGAAAAAACATCACCACCATTGAGCGACATCAGGGTTGTGGGTCCCTTGGGCAACAAACCAATACCCGAACACCGGTTAGGAAAAGCCGCAAAATCATCACCAGGAATGGACGGGGTGAATGCGGCTGCAAAGAGCATGCAAAGCGATGCACCGGCGTGTAATACCTGCGGTCACATCACCATCAGGAGCGGCACCTGTTATAAATGTTTGAATTGCGGCAACAGCATGGGATGCAGCTAAATGGTTCATCGATTGTATACAGTAACTTGCACCGATGACCATCAGTTTTTCCTATAACAAAAAGCAGGTGATCCAGGCACTGAGGTATCATTTCCTTTTGAGGCCCGAGATCAGGATTCTGTTGATACTGGTGAACGTTTTTGCGATCACTTCGGCGATACTTTTGTATTTCAGGATGATTCAGCCGTTGTCTTTCCTTATATTTTCACTGTTATGGTTCGCACTGATGCTGGTGGTGTGGAGGATACTGCCTCAGAGCATCTATAAACGTTCGCATACGTTCCTGGATCATTTTGGAATGGACTTTGAAGATAATGGGGTGGTGTTGAGAACAGACAGGGGCCAGAAAAGCTGGGATTGGACGAGTTTCAGCAAGTTTGTGGAGAGCCCCTACTTTTTTCATCTTTATTTCGACTCCCGCTCCTTCTTTCTTGTACCTACAGATGCATTTCATGATGATGCTGAAAAGCAGGAGGCCCGCAAATTAATTAAGAGCCGGATAAACCCTAAAAAGCTATAGAAACGTTACCTTTCCCTTAAATCAGCTTTAGTAAGAACTATACTTATACCTTCGGACGTTTATAGTACTAAATATGGCAAAAATTACCTTCAATAATAAGAATAACGTTTTCTACGCCGACCTTAAAAAGTCTGTGGATCAATACTTCACAGAAAACGGGATTAAAAAGACAGGTAACTGGAAGCTTTACTCCAAAACCGCTGTCCTTTTCCCTGCTGCGGTTGGTATTTATATCGTTTTATTGAGCGTGAGCCTGCCCGTTCTTTTGGGGATTGCGCTCAGCGGATTACTTGGATTTGTGCTCGCAAGTATTGGCTTCAATGTAATGCATGATGCCTGCCACGGCAGTTATTCGGATAAAACCTGGGTGAACGATATACTCGGACTGAGCCTGAATGCGCTTGGTGGCAACGCCTTTATCTGGAAATTCAAGCATAATATCATCCATCATACCTATACCAACGTAGACGGCCTGGATGATGATATCGGTAAGAGCCCTGTAATGAGACAGTGCTCTACCCAGAAGTGGGTACCGGCACATAAGTTTCAGCATATTTATGTAATACTGGTGTATGCACTGTCCTCGTTTTTGTGGGTATTTGTAATGGACCTTTCAAAATATATTACCGGTAAGGTATATGGTTCACAGTTACAGACAATGAGCACCAAAGAGCATGTTGTTTTCTGGGCAAGTAAGGTGCTTTATGTGCTTTTTTATATCGTTATCCCGGTATCTGTAGTGGGATGGGGACCATGGGCAATAGGCTTTGCAAGCATGCACGTAATGCTTGGATTTACCCTGGCCATCGTTTTTCAACTGGCACACGTGGTTGAACACGCAGAATTTGAACTCGCGGGTGTTGAGCCCAAACAAATAGAAAATCAGTGGGCTGTACACCAGGTAAAGACCACTTCTAATTTTGCTATGGGAAACAAGGCGATATCGTGGTTCGTTGGAGGATTGAACTACCAGGTGGAGCACCATCTTTTCCCCCGCGTGAGCCATGTGCATTATCCCCAGATCAGCAAGATTGTTTCCGAAGTTTGCCAGCGTTATGATTTGCCTTACAATTATTATCCAACCATGTCAGGGGCCGTAGCCTCGCATTTCAGGATGATGAAAGCGCTTGGACAGAAGCCAACCAATCCGGCTTACATGACTACTTTGGCCTGAAATGGCTTTCCTCAAATACTTTCTTAGCGTTGGTGTGAAAGAGATCGGTCAGTGACAGGGATGCATTCTTTTCCATGTATTGCTTCACGATCTCCCATCCTACAAATAAACCGATGTTGCCTGGTGCGCCGTCACCAAATTCGGGCGTGTTGGGCGAATCGCCTATATAATTTTTTATAAGGGACGGATCATTGCTGTACACCAGCCCGTTTTTTACAAAATAGTTCCATATTAGGCCCTGGTTTGAAATGCATCCTTTCAACTGGTTATTGGTATAACCGATCTTGAGGGTGTCGGGTATGTTTGGCATGAACCTGTCGAGGAGGTAAATTCTTTTTCCCTTTTCCACCATTTGTTCTATAAGCGTTTTATCACCACTCTGATCGGGAAAAAGATCGTCAATAATGTTTTTAATACTGTTAACCGATATGTATTCCGGTGCGAATTTGCGGGAGATATAAGCAGGGTACAAAGCAAGACCCATATCGCTGTGGTACATTGAAAAATCACTTCCGAGGTGAAGCTGTAAACCAATTGCGAGTCCATCGGTAGTAATAGCATCACCGTAACCGCCGGTGGATGCTTCAAAATAAGCGTCCATTGGACCGATAAAGGTGATCAGCCTTGTTGGCAGTTTATAAGTAGGAAAATAATATTTCACGTGTTTCAATCC
>JBDTMM010000196.1:0-5203 GCA_039934275.1 Flavitalea sp.
GATGCCGGATCAACACCTCCGCCATTATCGTCACAACAAGCGTATTCACAAACTCAGCAAACCACCGCGGGTCGAGGATCTCTATACAGGAACGCCGACGATAAAATATTGGGCGGTGTTTGTAGCGGGCTCGCAAATTTCTTCAAAATAGATCCCGTGGTATTGCGAATTGCTTTCGTATTACTGATCGGCGTTTTATTCTGGGTGTACATATTACTTTGGATTATCGTTCCGTCAAAATCGGTACAGTCTAATATTACCAAGAGATTGTTCCGAAGCAGCGAGCACAAAGTACTGGGTGGTGTGGCCGCAGGTATTGCCGCTTATTTTAATATTGAAGTGTGGATACCACGATTGATTTTTGTACTTCCCTTTATCCTTGCATTGATTTCCGGGGGCTTTCATGCTTTCTGGTGGCATTGGGACTTTGGGTTTATGCCGAGAATAATTTCTGGCGGATTCGGTTGGACGTTGTTCCTTACTTATGTGGTATTGTGGATATCAGTTCCTGTTGCAAACACTTCAGCTGAAAAGCTGGAAATGCGCGGAGAAAAAGTGGATCTCAATTCAATAAGAAACACTGTAAAGGAGGACCTCGAAAATTTTAAGGCAAGGGCCGAGAAATGGGGAACTGAAGTAAAAGAATCTGCAAGCAATCTCGGACAGCAGGCATCTGTACGGGCAAAATCATTCGCAGCAGAAGCGGGTCCGGTAGCAAGGCGCTCCTCTAACGGTTTGGCCTACGCGATAGGCATATTATTCAAAACATTCTTCTTATTTATTTTCGCCATAATTGCGATGGCGCTGTTCAGTGCCTTCATTGGGATACTATTCGGAAGCGTTGCATTTGCTCCCCTTAAGAATTTTATTCTTGAAGGTCCCTGGCAGAATATGCTGGCCTGGCTTACTCTCTTTTTATTCTTTCTTGTTCCACTTATTGCCATGATCACATGGGGAATCCGACGAATCATGGGGGTGCGCTCAAGACATCATTTTATCGGGTTCACTTTTTCAATATTGTGGCTGGTAGGATTATTTTCCGGAATTGCACTTGCCGTGGGCATTGCAAGAAACTTCAGCAGCAATTCAACACTACAAGAAGAACAGGTTTCCATTATGCAACCGCACAATAAATTAATTGTTGAAGTTGAAAAGGGTGACTGGAAAAAATTCAACCGTCATTTTTTCGGAATGGATGTTGACGACGGAGACCTGCCTTTTTTCAATATGAACGAAGATTCTATTTTGCTGAATACGGTGAAGATCAGTATTACAAAAAGCAATGATTCAGCTTTTCACGTGTATAAGGTTCGTTCAAGCAGGGCCGCGAGATCTGAACAGGCGCAGTTGCTTGCACAGGGAATCGGGTTCGAGGTGGAGCAGCAAAACGATAGCACGGTAGTGCTTCCCCGTGGTTTTGCCATTAATAAGCAAGACAAGTTTCGCAATCAGCGCGTATGGGTGGTAGTGGAAGTTCCGGTTGGTAAAAAAGTGCAGTTCGGCGATGGCATAAGAAGTTACAAATGGTTTGCGATTTATTCCAAAAACAAAGGAATTGAAGTTGATGACTATGGTAATGAGAGTGATTGGGATAATATGTACAGCCCCGATTCGGGAGGTGAATACCTGATGAATGACAACGGTAGACCTGAAAGAGTGAACTGATAGGTTCAGCATAATAAACAATGAAATTGGTTGCCTTAGTGGCAACCTTTATTTTTGCGGCTTACCATCTTACCGAAGAAGCCATGAAACTTACCGCCTTTAATGAAAAACACAAAACACTTGGTGCAAAAATGGTTGAGTTTGCAGGATATAGTATGCCCATTTCTTACACAGGAATAATCGATGAGCATCAGGCCGTACGAAACAACGCCGGCATTTTTGATGTGAGCCACATGGGTGAGTTTATTTTGAAAGGCGAACACGCACTCGATCTTATCCAGCGCGTTACCACTAACGATGCGTCCAAATTAACAGCTGGAATGGCTCAGTACAGTTGTCTGCCCAATGAAAACGGCGGCATAGTCGATGACCTTCTTGTTTACTGTATAGAAGAGAATAAAACGTATATGCTTGTGGTGAATGCCTCCAATATTGAAAAAGACTGGAACTGGATTTCAAAGTACAATACCAACAACGCAGAAATGCACAATATCTCCGATAAAACGTGCCTGCTGGCCATCCAGGGTCCGAATGCCACAAGGATCCTTCAGTCACTAACGGATATAGACATCCTTAATCTGAAATATTACACATTTGTAAAGGACACCTTCGCAGGAGTGAAAAATGTTTTAATAAGTGCAACTGGTTATACCGGCGCCGGAGGAGTAGAAATATATTTTGAGGATAGTAATGGCGCACCCGAAATTATCTGGGATTCCATATTTAAAGCAGGCAGTGAAAAAGGGTTGAAGCCGATAGGTCTTGGTGCAAGAGATACGCTGCGACTGGAAATGGGATACTGTTTATACGGCAATGAAATAGATGACAATACCTCACCTTTAGAAGCCGGGTTGGGTTGGATTACTAAATTCGTAAAGGATTTTCCATCGCACAGTATCTTTGAGAAACAAAAGGCAGCAGGCGTAAAGCAAAGGCTCGTGGGTTTTGAAATGGTGGACAAGGGCATTCCGAGGCACGATCATGTAATTTCTGATTCAAATGGAATTGAAATAGGTAGAGTAACTTCAGGAACGCAATCGCCAAGGCTGAGCAAAGCCATAGGAATGGGATACGTACAAACACCCTTTGCAAACCTTGATGCAGAAATATTCATAAAGGTCAGAGATAAATTACTCAAAGCAAAGGTTGTCAAATTTCCTTTTCAGTAAAAACCGATAATGCCTAAAATCCATCTTACCACATTCATAGCCGCACCTGTTGAAAGAGTATTTGACCTGGCGCGGAACCTTGCAGTGTATAAGTATGTATTTAATAGCAGGAAGGAAACGTTTTCTGCGGCATCGGGAACAAACCTGCTTGGTAAAGATGAAACCATTTCGATACTTGCAAAGCACGCAGGCAAAACGAGACTATCCACGCTAAAAATAACCAGCTTACAAAAGCCATTGATCTTTACCGAAGAACAGATCAAGGGTGATCTTGAAAGTTACCGCCACGAACATCATTTTAAATCAGTACAAAACGGAACCATTATTATCGATCTTATTGAATTCGGTAATCCCCGCGACCTCATTGGGAAATACCTTGGCAGGTTCTATCTCAAAAATTATCTCGAAGAGATCGTTAAGAAAAGAAATGATGTAATTAGGAATTACGCTGAAACAGAAAAATGGCGTGCAGTTTTATCTTAATATGTACGAGCTACAATGACCGAATTAAAACCGTTTTTATATACCGTCCTTTCCCCAGCGCTGCTGGAAAATTATGAAGTAAAAGATTCCATCGTTGTGGTGATCGATGTGCTTCGCGCAACTTCTACCATTGCTACGGCACTTTATAATGGAGCGGCATCGGTGATCCCGGTAAATGACATTGCTAAATGCATCTCTATCAGTAAATCTATCAATGGTATTTCAGCGGGAGAGCGAGATGGCAAAATTGCAGAAGGCCTCTCCTACGGAAATTCACCATTCGAATATCCACCCGAATTCATAAAGAACAGGCATCTTGTATTGACCACCACAAATGGCACAAAACTGCTGCACATGGCCCTTTCTCGGGGTGCAAGGCACATTATAACGGGGTCGTTCCCCAATATCAGCAGCGTGTGTAATTATCTCACCGAACAAAAAAAGCCGGTAATTCTCGGTTGCGCAGCTTGGAAGAACCGCATAAATATCGAGGATACCTTGTTTGCGGGCGCTGTTATCAGCAGAATAAAAGAACATTTCACCATTCAATGTGATTCTTCTCTAATCGCAGAATCCATTTTTACGGACGCGGGGGAAGATTTATATGGGTACCTGGAGCTAAATCAGGCCTCTCATTTCAGACGCCTGAGTGGTTTTGGGCTCGAAAAAGATTTGCGCTATTGCCTAACCATGAACATTGCAAACGTGCTGCCTTTTTATGAAAATGAACGGTTAACTGTGCATCAGGAGGCCTAAAAATTTTTAGATTTTACATTTTTAGTGTATTATTGCGTAGGAATTGAGCTGATTAGTCGCCCAAGATCTCTCATAACTCATCAGTTTTTAGCATTCCCATCAAATTAACTCATTTCAAAAGATTTTTCAACAAACCATGTTTGGTTGTTCTGATCAAGTGATAAACTCTCAAGTTTTTTTATGTACGACATTCTGCAATTGAACGACATGCTCGTTCCTGAGCTGCTGGATATAGCAGAGCAGCTTAAAATCCCAAATGCCAAAAAACTCAATAAGCAAGACCTTATTTATAAACTGCTTGACAAACAAGCGGTGACTGCGAGCGATAATAAAGGTGCAGACCCAGATGATAGTGGGAAAAAGAAAAGGATCATTAAAACCACTACTTCAAATTCTACGGAAGAAGCAGTAGTTGAAAGTGGTGACAATGTACCTCCTGCTAAAGAAGCAAAAAAAGAAGCGCCTAAAAAGCGCGCTGCTGATAAATCCCCAGTTCCTGCAGCACCTCCAAAAAAGCAGAAGAAGAAAACAGAAGAAGAACCCGATCCAAGCTTCAACGAAGCACAGCCAGTAGAAAAACAGGCGAGAGACAAACAACCAAACGATAAACCACAAGGCAAAACGCAATTAGACAGACAGCCATCAAGACAACCCAACGACAGACAGCAGGGTGACAGGTTGCCAAGAGACAGGCAGCCACAGGCTTCTCAAAATGGAAACGAAGAGGGAGCCGACAGTAACAATAATATCAACGACCAAAATAATAAAGAAGATTCTCAAACCGATCAGGGTCAGGCAATGCAACCAAATGGCCAGGGAGCACAGCAAAACGGCGACCAGCAAGCAAACCGCAATTATCCACAACGTCGCGAACCCGTGTTCAACATCGAATTTGATGGAGTGATCATGGGTGAAGGTGTATTGGAAATGATGCCCGATGGATACGGATTTTTGAGAAGCAGTGATTACAATTATTTAAGCTCGCCGGATGACGTTTACGTTTCCCCTTCGCAGATAAAGTTATTCGGATTAAAAACCGGTGACACCGTTTATGGGTCAGTTCGTCCTCCAAAAGATGGAGAAAAGTATTTTGCCCTGCTGAAGGTGGAACACATCAACAGTAAAAGTCC
>JBDTMM010000197.1:0-5185 GCA_039934275.1 Flavitalea sp.
ACCCGTTTTATTAAGAATGGAAGCAAATGCGCGCGTTATCTTTTGTGCACGCTGATCGAAACTTCCCGAACAACCAACCCAGAATAATACCTCGGGCGATTCGCCATTCGCAAACAATTCTGCCATTACCGGAACAACCATTCTTTTGTTTTAGCTCAAACAAAAATAGATTATTTTGCGTCAATGTCACAACCCGCTGATCGGCACACTTGTTTTCTTAATTTCTCCATGTAGCACTTCCGAATGAAATTGTTCCGCGTATTCATAGCAGGTCTTACCATTAGTTTTCTTGGAACGCTTCCACTGGGCACGCTGAATATATCTGCGATGCAGATCGCCGTGTCGGACGGTGTTCAGCAGGCTTTATTATTTGTATTTGGTGCTTTGCTGGTAGAGATCGTTTATGTGCGAATCTCGCTCGTGGCGATGAATTGGGTGCTTAGCCATAAAAAATTGTTTATTTGGCTCGAATGGGCAACCGTGGTGATCATAATTGCATTGGCGGTTTCCAGTTTTATGGCCGCGTTCGACCCGGCCGTTAAAAAAAATGTGTTGCTGTCTGGAACACTTAACAAATTTGTATTAGGAGTGATGATGAGCGCGGTGAATCCCGTGCAAATTCCATTCTGGTTCGGGTGGAGCACCGCGCTTTTTACAAAAAAGATCCTCACCCATGGAAACCTGAATTATAATTTATATATCCTTGGAATAGGTACCGGTTCATTTATCGGGAATCTTGTTTTTATATTTGGAGGAAGGTTTATTGTAGACAATCTTAACACCAACCAGGGAACACTGCATCTCGTGATCGGGATAATTTTTTCAATAACGGCCATCATTATGTGCTGGAGAATATTCAGGAAGAGATCCACTGATCCCGTTCCCCGGGATTGAATTTCCAGGGGGCGAAATTATTTTCGATATTGGAGTTCATGGCGTTCCATTCCTGTGGCGCATTGCTTTCTTCCATGATCAGCGCCCTGCGCAGTTCAATAATAATTTCAAGGGGGCTGATACTTACCGGGCACTCCTCCACGCAGGCGTTACAGGTGGTGCAGGCGCGCAATTCTTCTGTTGTAATATAGTGGTGTACCAATGTTTTTCCATCGTCTTTAAATTCCCCGTTTACTGTAATGTTTTTGCGAATGTCTTCCATCCGGTCGCGCGTATCCATCATTATTTTTCGCGGCGATAATAATTTACCGGTTTGCGTAGCCGGACAAGCCGCACTGCAACGGCCGCACTCCGTACAGCTGTAGGCATCCAGCAAATTTTTCCAGCTAAGATCAAAGATATCTTTCGCGCCGAATTTTTCAGGCGGAGACGCATCCACAGGGGCGAGCTCCGGCTGCATGGCATACAACACTTCATTCTGAACCGAAGGCATATTTTTCATTTTTCCCAAGGGCAATAAACGCGTGAAATAGGCATTTGGAAAAGCAAGAATAATATGCAGGTGTTTGGAATAGGGCAGGTAATTTAAAAAGGCGAGTATGCCGCAAATGTGCAGCCACCACGCCACTCGTTCAACAATTACTATTGATTGGCTTGGCATTCCATTTAATAGCGGATGTATTAATGACGAAACTGTAAAATTCCCGGTAGGATGCATTCCATAATTTCCATAACCCCTTTGTTGCAATAGGGTATCGGTGGCGTTCATCGTTAGTAGCAGCGTCATCAGCACAATTTCTGTTATCAGTATATAATTGGCATCGCTGCTCGGCCATCCCTTCAGTTCCTTAGATAAGAACCTTTTGATGTGAAGGATATTTCTGCGTACCAAAAACAGTGCACAGGCGATGATAACACCCACTGCAAAAATTTCAAAGAAATTAATAACGAAAGAATAAAATACACCTAGTACGGGAGCGAACAACCTGTGAGTGCCAAGGATGCCATCGAGTATAATTTCTAGTACCTCGATATTAATGATGATAAATCCCGCATATACCACACCGTGAAGAATCGCCACCACCGGTTTCCTGAACATCTTCTTTTGGCCAAGAGCCAGCATCAAAAGGTTCTTCCATCTTTCTCCCTTTCTGTCGCTGAAATCCTCATCCCTGCCCAGGTTGATATTGGCCCGTATCTCTATCACTTTTTTTGTGAAGAGCCACACGGCGATGCCAAAAACCACGATAAACAGAAGCTGCTGCAGGTGCGACATAGGATGAAGTAATTGACTCCAAGATAAGAATTAATCAATTTAGGTCATAGTTTGGCGATTGATTATTCCATCAAACCTTCGACTGGTTTTACATTCCTTATAAGCACTTGTATAGCTCTCGTATAACGCTTGTTGTGCGTTTCATTATACCAGATACCTTCGAGAGTACTTCCAGAGTACTACGGGATACCTGAAAGAACCCTTATTTTTGAACAAAAAAAGCATGCCCAAAAAATACATACTCGACGGGGAAACGGTTCGCATAAAACTGGAAAGGATGGCCTTTGAAGTAGTAGAAAATAACATAGATGAATCGCAGATCGTACTGGTAGGCATAGAGGAAAATGGCAGCATCATCGCCCGGAATATTCAGACATTATTACGCAGCATCTGCAAGATCGATATAGAACTGATCAGTTTAAAGATCGATAAAAAAATACCGAAAGAAGTTACGCTGAGCGAAAATAAAGACTTCAACGGTAAAGTAGTGCTCATTATCGACGACGTGGCAAACAGCGGCAAAACCATGCTTTATGCACTAAAACCCTTCCTCGGGTTCCAGGCAAAAAAAATACAAACCCTAGCTCTTGTGGAGAGAACGCACAAAACTTTTCCCATCCATCTCGACTATGTTGGTCTTTCTGTGGCCACAACTTTGCTTGAACATATATATGTGGAAGTGGAAGGAGAAAAAATTGCCGGCGCCTACCTCCAATGATCAGAATTTGAATGCCTTCACATTTAATTTTCCACCCTTGAGCTCCAGTGCAGGGGCAGGAATTTTTACCATGTTCAGCACAAAAAATACGGAGCGTAAGAGTTTACTTTTGACCCTGATTTTGGTAAGGTCGATATCGGGAGCAAGATAAAATTTCCTTACCCTTCTGATATTATTGTAATCGTAAGAAACGCCCTCTTTGTCAGTCCATATGTTATTGCGGCCACCATACATTCCTTCGGAGCCATATCCTACAGCAAAATTTAACCAGGATGGTATATTGCTGACTGGAAAAAAAGATTTCAAATTGGCGCTTGCCCAATACGTTTGAGAATTATAATCTTTCAGAATTCTTTCGAGGGCGGTGTTACCAAAAAGCTGGTTGCGGCGATATAACAAACTTCCTGGGTATTCATTGGGGTGTGTGCTCAATTTTATTTGAATCCGCTGATCCTTCCACGCGATCTGCTGAAAAACATACCATCCCGATCCTACCACGTTTGCCCCAATATCACTTACGCTAAATCCCCACTGGCTCGAATAGGCATCCTGCAGTTCTATAATTCCCTGGTATAAAAGTCCGCTCGCGCCACCAAGTATAGCCGATGAATTGTTATTGAAGCCCGTCCATTTCCACATCTGCGCAGATAAACGGCTCACGTGATAACTGGTCCAGATATGACCAGCCTTGTCCATCTGGTTCCATTCAGGAAGGTCATCGAAGAAATGAAATTTCGTTCTTGCGTAGCCCGCGTACCAGGTTTTATTTAGAACAATGTATGAGGTACCCCAGAGCGCCGCATTTCCACCCGCAACAATAAGTAAACGCTGGCGATTGATCCGGTGAATACTGTCTTCCTGGCTCTTCACGGCTTCAATGAACAACAGGACACATAGGAGTATAATGATTCTTTTTACCACCGGGCTATAAAGGTAAATGATTTAAATTGCCAGATAAATACTCTTAATAACGCACACATGGACGAAGCGATTGTAAAGCGATATAATGCCTGGCTCAACGGTAATTTTGACGAAGAAACCAAAGCATCAATAACGAAGTTGAAAAATGAAAATCCTACTGAACTTGCAGACGCTTTTTACAGGAACCTCGAATTTGGTACAGGAGGTCTCCGCGGCATTATGGGAGTGGGCACCAACCGCATGAACAAGTACACGGTAGGCATGGCCACGCAGGGATATGCGAATTACTTAAAACAAACCTATCCCGGAGGCATTGTACGCATCGCTATAGCCCACGATAGCCGCAACAACAGCAGGCTGTATGCCGAAATAGTTGCGAACGTAATGGCTGCAAACGGCATCAGGGTATTTTTGTTCGAAGCATTGAGGCCTACACCAGAATTATCTTTTACCATCCGTAAGCTTGGCTGCCAGGGCGGCGTAGTATGTACCGCCTCACACAATCCAAAAGAATACAACGGGTATAAAGCTTATTGGAACGATGGCGGACAACTGGTTCCACCACACGATAAAAATGTAATAAAAGAAGTGGATAAAGTATTAGGTGTTGATGATGTAAAATGGAGCGGCGGTGAAAGCAATATCTCCATTATTGGAAAGGAAATGGATGAAGAATATATCGCGATGGTGAAAACATTGTCGGTATACCCGGAAATAATAGCAAAACAACACGACCTTAAAATTGTGTACACCCCAATACACGGTACCGGAATAACCCTTGTACCCCAGGTTTTGGAAAGATTCGGATTTGATAATGTGACCATCGTAAAAGAACAGGCCACACCCGATGGAAATTTTCCAACCGTTGTTTCACCGAACCCGGAAGAAAGTGCTGCCATGAGCATCGGATTAAGTAAAGCAAAAGAAATGGATGCCGACATATTACTCGGTACCGATCCCGACGCAGACCGGGTAGGCATCGCCGTTAAAAATAATATGGGCAACTGGGTGCTGATGAATGGAAATCAAACGGCGGTCCTTGCCTTCAATTACCTGATCGAGGCAAGAAAAGAAAAAGGGATCGCAAGGCCGAACGATATGGTAATGAAAACCATCGTTACCACCGACATGATAGACAAATTCGCGGCAGCAAACGGCATTAAATGTTATAACGTACTCACCGGTTTTAAATGGATCGCGGAGCTGATTAGGGAAAAAGAAGCAAGTGAAAATTACGTGATCGGCGGTGAAGAAAGTTATGGGCTGATGATAGGGTCGAAGCTCCGGGACAAAGACGCAGTGGCCGCCGTGGCTATGCTTTGCGAAATGGCCGCATACGAAAAAGACAAGGGGAGATTGCTATACGATAAACTTAT
>JBDTMM010000198.1:0-5171 GCA_039934275.1 Flavitalea sp.
AGCAGCTCAATGTAAAAAATTAAAGATACCCATCACCACTTTTATGATCGCTACCGATCCTTACCTGCAAAGGTTTGTGCAGGAATTTACCGAAATCAACAATGGCAAAGCGTTTTTTGCTTCGCTTGACAAACTCGGTGCGTTTATCTTCCGTGACTTTGAAAGCGGAAAAAGAAAAACGGTATATTAAGAAAATACTTCTACCTAAAAATTATTAATCAGAAATATAGTAGCGGAGGAAAAAATGAATAATACAAAGATCAGTACGCTTGGCGAATTAAAGAAAAGCGGATATAAAACAAAATCTATTAAGGACGAGATAAGGGAGAACCTGATCACCAGGTTACAAAACAATACCACCACTTTTAATGGCATTATCGGTTATGAAGAAACAGTGATACCCGATATTGAACGCGCACTTTTATCAAGGCATAATATACTGTTCCTTGGATTACGTGGACAGGCAAAAACGAGGATGGCAAGACAGATGACCGAGCTTCTTGACGAATACATTCCCATTATTGCCGGAACCGAAGTAAATGACGATCCCCTTGCACCGGTTTCAAAATATGCGAAGGACATCATTAAATCAAAGGGTGATTCCACTCCTATTGACTGGTTACACAGAAGCCAGCGTTATGGAGAAAAGCTCGCCACACCTGATGTAAGTGTGGCTGACCTTGTGGGTGACATCGATCCTATCAAGGCTGCAAATCTTAAACTGAGCTTCGGCGATGAAATGGTGATCCATTATGGAATTATACCAAGAAGCAACCGCGGGATATTTGTTATTAATGAAATTCCCGATCTGCAGGCAAGGATCCAGGTGGCGCTATTTAATATTCTGGAAGAAGGCGACGTGCAGATAAGAGGATTTAAATTGAGGATGCCGCTCGACATACTATTTGTGTTCACAGCCAATCCGGAGGATTATACTAACAGGGGATCTATCGTAACACCATTGAAGGATCGTATCCAAAGCCAGATACTTACGCACTATCCAAAAACTATTGAAACGGCACTCACCATTACAGAACAGGAAGCATTTATTCACGATCACCAGCGCTCACGGGTACATATAAGCGATCTTGTAAAAAGACTGATTGAACAAATTTCTTTTGAAGCCAGGGCGAGTGAATACGTTGATAAAAAGAGCGGAGTTTCTGCGAGGTTGAGCATTTCCGCTATGGAAAATGCGTATAGCGCAGCTGAACGGCGTGCGATACTGAATAAAGAAAAGGAAACGCAGGTCTGGATTAATGACCTCGTGGGAATTATTCCTTCCATCACCGGTAAAATTGAACTGGTGTACGAGGGAGAGCAGGAAGGTCCGTTCCAGGTGGCGATGAACTTATTGGAAAAAGCGATCAGAACACAATTTCTGACGTTGTTTCCAAACCCGGAAATGGTCAAGAAGAAAAGAAACACGCAACAGCAGGTGACTGAAAATCCCTATCGATCTATACAGGCATGGTTTGACAAAGGCAATTCTTTGAATTTGCTTTTTAGCATCACTGATGATGAAAAAATAAAGGAACTGTACCGGGTAGATGGGTTGTATGCACTTGTAAAAAAATACTTTAAACAGGCCAGCGAGAAAGAAGTGGCGCTGATGATGGAATTTGTACTCCATGGACTTTCTGCTTATTCGATGATCAGCAAAAAAATTGTAGACAATAAAGTAGAGTTTAAGGATCTGATGGGATCGATGCTGAACCTCGGAAGCACTTCAGATTTTACGGAGGAAGACATGGATAAAGAAGATTTTAATTAAAAGCAAATCAGATAATATTCACTTCTCTTTCGAGATCCACTTCAAAGTTTTCAAGAACGGATTGTTTGATCATTTGGCTGAGCTCATAAATTTCATTTCCATGGGCGCTGCCGTAGTTCACAAGCACTAATGCCTGCTTTTCATGAACACCGACATCGCCCTTGCGGAATCCCTTCCACCCGCATTGTTCTATCATCCATCCTGCGGCGAGTTTAACCGAGCCGTCTTCCTGCGGATATCCGGGAGCGTTGGGATGATCTTTTTTTAACGCATTAAATGCATTGGCACTCACAATGGGGTTTTTGAAAAAACTTCCGGCATTTCCTATTTGTTTTGGGTCGGGGAGTTTTGAAGTACGGATATTAATTACAGCCTGCGAAATGGACTGAATGGATTTTGGAATATTCATTTTCCGCAGCTCCTCCTCTATCGCCCCGTAACTGGTATTAAAATGGGGTATTTTATTTAACCTGAATACCACATTTAGGATAACAAACTGATCCTTGTATTTGTTTTTAAAAATGCTTTCCCGATAGCCAAAGTGACAATCATTAGCTGAAAAAATCTCTGTCGTTTTATCTTCGGGATGAAAAGCTTCGAGTTCATGAAATACGTCTTTCAGTTCTGCTCCATAGGCCCCGATATTTTGCATGGGCGATGCACCCACGTTCCCGGGAATAAGTGAAAGGTTTTCTACCCCCGCGAAGTTTCTGTCAATACAAAATTGTACAAACGCGTGCCAGTTTACACCCGCACCGGCGCGAACGTATACATGGTTCTTCTCCTCTATCACGATCTCGATTTCCCCAATGTCATTTTTTAATACCAGGCCATCGAAATCATTTGTGAGCAGAATATTACTTCCACCGCCGAGTATCATTACCCTGTCTGTATTGTTCATTTCCAGCAATTCCTGCAATTCATCGGCAGATTTGAATGATGCAAAATATTTTGCTATGGAATCAATGGCAAAGGTATTATAAGGCTTCAGAGAGAATTGAGATTCTATTTTCATAATAATAACATCTTTTCCAATTATCGGTCAACATCAACTATAACCACCACGCTCCTGAATCTTTTTTCATTGTGCAATATGGCTAGCTGTTCTCCTATATTTTGTTTGCAATTTCTAATAAGTGTAGCGTTTTTAGGCAATTTTAAAAGGAGTTCCATTAAAAACTGGTTTCGAATCCTGTTTACTACGGGTTCTGCAGGGCCCACCATATACTGCCCGTATGCCTGTCGCATTTTTTCAGCAAAGAAATTAGCTGCGCTTTCCGTTACGTCTTTTAATTTGTGTTTAAAGGTCAGTTGTATAATTCTCGAAAACGGAGGGTAAAAGAACTTCTTTCTCCCCCCGATCTCAAAATCATAAAAGGCTTTGTAATCGTGTTGTTGTACATACTTTAAAACGGGATGACCTGTATTTGTTACCTGGATCGAAACCCTCCCCTGCTCCTCTTTTCTTCCTGCCCTTCCACTTACCTGTTCCATTAACTGAAAAGCCCGTTCATTTACGCGGAAGTCTGCAAAGCTTAAAAGGCTGTCTGCATCCAGCACTCCAACCAATTGTACATTTTCAAAATCAAGACCCTTCACCACCATTTGTGTTCCAACAAGTACATTTACTTTACCCTGTTCAAAGGATTGTATTAATTGATCGTGCGCTTGTTTACCTCTTACGCTATCGATATCCATCCTTGCAACCTTTGCTTCGGGAAATATTTCTTCCAGTTGTTCTTCTATCTTTTCTGTTCCAAAATTCCGCTGTACAAATTTATCACTACCACAAGCTGCGCAGGTATAAACAAGAGGGTAAAGTTGCCCGCAATAATGACAATGCAGTTTATTTGTTTTTTTATGAAACGTTAGTGATACATCGCAGTTTTTGCAATGCGGAATCCAACCACAAACCTGGCAGATCTGGTATGGCGAATACCCCCTCCTGTTTTGGAATAGGATCACCTGTTTTTTCTGTTCCAGTATCGAATGGATGTTTTCCTTTAAAGATGAACTGATGATCAGTTTTTCATTATTTTTTCCATTTATTTTTTTCATATCGATGATCTCGATAATAGGAAGCGCCACCCCACCAAATCTTTCATTCAGTTCTACAAGACCGTATTTATTATTAATCGCATTAAAATAGGTATCGATGGATGGTGTGGCGCTGCCAACCACCACTTTTGCCTTAGTAAATCCCCGTAATAAATGGCCGCATCCCTTGCATTGTACCTTGGCGCAGGATCCTGTTGTTTATAGGAAGAATCGTGTTCTTCGTCAATGATGATTAATCCAAGATCATGAAAAGGAAGGAACAGCGCCGACCTAGCACCAAGCACTATTTTCAGATCACCATTTTTAATCTTGTTCCATATCTCGATTCGCTCGTTCTGGTTAAATTTGCTGTGATAAATTCCTATATACCCGCCAAAATGTTTTTGCAGGCGCCTGATGATCTGTGAGGTCAGCGCAATTTCCGGTAAGAGGTATAAAACCTGCTTCCCGGTTTTTATGTATTCTTCGATTAGTTTGATATATACCTGCGTTTTTCCACTCGATGTAACGCCGTGTAATAAACAAACCGCATGTTCATGAAAACTATTTCGTACATCTTCCAGGGCCTTTGACTGTGCGGCGCTTAAAGTAAAATCAATCTGTACGTTCCGTGGCAAATAACTTAACCGGTCTATTTGTCTTTTCTCCAATATAAGAATGTTTTTATCGGCCAACCCTTTCAATTGCGTGTCGGATGCACCACTTTTTTTGAGCAATTCCGATTTCAATACTTCTCCCTGTGTTTTTGATAGGTGCAGGTAAGCGAGCAACAGTTCCATTTGTTTTGGTGCGCGGGACCAGTTGTTCAGCAGTTCAGATAATTTGTCTTCTGAATCGTATTGCGGATTGAGCCTGACATACGTTTCCTTTTTTGGCGTATAACCCTGCTTGAGGGATTCCCAGACAAAACAAACTTTTTTATCGATCAGTCTTTTTATTACGGGGTATGCATTGGCGTTATCCAACACCTGCTGTACCTCGGAAATATTTAGTTCCTTCCTGATTAATAAGGCTTCAGCAACCAGGTATTCATCGTGATCGAGTTGTGAAAAATCATCCCCATATTCTTCGTTCCATACCGCTACCGTTTCACTGCTCAGTTTAAAATGGGCGGGTAGGGCTGCGGCCATTACTTCCCCTTCGCTGCACATGTAATACGAAGCGATCCATTCCCAAAGTTTTAATTGTTCGGGAAATACAACGGGTTCGGTGTCGAGCACATGGAGAATGTCTTTCGTATCATATCCCTGTGGTGCGTTAAAGTGCAGTACTTTTATGAGACCGGCATATTTTTTATTTTTACCCAATACCACTTCCACCCTGATGCCGGGTTGTACCT
>JBDTMM010000199.1:0-5150 GCA_039934275.1 Flavitalea sp.
AAAAAGAATTGTTGCAGGAACCAATATTTTTATTATCAGTGATGAAGTGTACGAGCACATCATTTTTGATAACGTGTTACACCAAAGTATTCTTCGTTATCCTGATCTGTTTGAAAGAAGCTTTGTTTGTTTCTCTTTTGGGAAAGTGTATCACTGCACCGGGTGGAAACTGGGTTACTGTGTTGCACCACCGGCATTAACAACAGAATTCAGAAAGGTGCACCAGTTTAATTCTTTCAGCGTAAATACACCCATGCAGGTAGCACTTGCTGCATATTTAAAAAATAAAGAAACGTATTTATCCTTGTCGCCATTTTATCAGGAGAAAAGGGATCATTTTATTGAACTGATGAAAAAAACAAAATTTACATTGTTCCATTCTTCGGGCAGTTATTTTATCTGCGCGTCTTATGAAAAAATAAGTGAAGAACCCGACATGGATTTTGCGATCCGTCTTACAAAAGAAGCGGGTGTAACAGCGATACCCGTTTCTGCATTTTATTTATCGGGAAAAGATGATAAGGTTCTCCGGTTTTGTTTTGGTAAGAATATATCCACCCTCGACAGCGCAGTGGAAAAATTAATAAAATACACCAGTAATTAATTGCGTTGATTACTTCAGCAGTTGATAGGCAATAAAACTCATCAGGTAGGCGAGGCCGGTCATATACACCAGCTGGATAATGGGCCACTTCCAGGTTTTTGTTTCTCTCTTTACCACCGCAAGCGTACTCATACACTGCATAGCGAATACATAAAACACCATCAGCGAAACACCCGACGCAAGCGTATACACTTTTCTTCCATCGGGATAAGTAGCCTGTGCCATCTTTTCTCTAAGTCGTAAACTTTGATCGTTGTCGTCTTCCACACTGTAAAGCGTAGCCATGGTGCCTACAAAAACTTCGCGCGCTGCAAATGATGTGATCAGGGCAATACCAATTTTCCAGTCATAACCCAATGGTGCAATAACGGGTTCAATAGCCCTGCCCATGATACCGGCGTATGAATTTTGTAAAAGGGCGGTTCCCTTTAAATGTTCGTAGTGTTTTGTATTAGCTGGATCCTTTCTCACCAGCTGGTCGTATTGCGCCTTTACGTTTTTCATTCGGTCACCCGGACCAAAACTGCTTAAACCCCATAATATTAAACTGATCACCATGATTACCTTGCCCGCCTCAAAGACAAATATTTTTGCCTTGCCAATCATCGTTACAAAGATATTCTTCCATCGTGGCGACCTGTAAACGGGCAATTCAAGAATGAAAAAACTTCTTTCATTAATATGTATGAACCACCGAGCAACATAGGAAACAATTAATGCGGTCACTACGCCAAGCAAATACAAGCCCATCATCACCAAACCCTGCAATCCAAGGAAGCCGGCAAACATTTTCTTTGGAATAACAAGGCTTATTAATATTGTGTACACTGGCAAGCGCGCGCTGCAACTCATCAATGGTGTCACCAAAATGGTAAGCAGGCGCTCTTTTTTGTTTTCAATATTTCGAGCACTCATTACCGCTGGCACTGCGCACGCGAAGCCGCTGATCATAGGCATCACACTTTTTCCATTAAGCCCCACTTTGCGCATGAGCTTATCCGTAAGAAAACTTATCCTGGCCATGTAGCCCGTATCTTCAAGCACATTTATCAACCCGAATAATATCATGATCTGTGGCACAAACACGAGTATGCCGCTTAGTCCTGCAAGAATTCCATTTACAAAAAGGTCGGTGAGCCAGTTCTGTGGTAATATATTTCCTAGCAATGATCCTGTGGTGGCAAAACTCCATTCTATAAAGGTCATTGGATATTCTGCAAGCCAGAAGATGCTCTGGAACAAAAGAAATAAAACAACTATTAAAATTACATAGCCCCATACCCGGTGCAGTAATATGTCGTCAAGTTTTTCAGTAAGCATCGTTCTTTGCAGAGGCGATGGTTCTGAAACGGTTTGTTTTATAATGTGTGAAATGCGCTGGTAACGCTGAACGATTTCTTCCGCCTGTACTTTGGTATGATTAAACTGGTGTTCTTCTTCTATCTTTTCTATCTTTTTCTGAATGTGACTGTCAAGTTTAAAGGATTCGTGGTTGATGAGATAATGTATAGCCCTGTAATTACTAAGCTGTGGCAATAATTCTTTTACATTTTCAATAGCAGTGGGCGCCAGAGATTCATTATTTATAAAATCCCTTACCGGCGACGTCCACAAACGATTCGCCATTAGTTCGACTGCTTTCTTTAATTGAGGCAAGCCCTTATTCTTTCTTGGATTGACGGGTATAACCTGCACACCCAGTTCGCGTTCAAGTTCTGGAATGTCTATAATAATATCTTTCTGCTTCGCGATGTCGTTCATGGTAAGCGCCACCACAACCGGGATTTTTAGATCGATAATCTGTGAAACAAATAGTAAGTTTCTTTTGAGGTTGCTTGCGTCGGCTACAAGAATGAGCAGGTCGGGGTTAACAAATTTGTCTTGCTGCATCAATATCCTGTAGGCAACCCATTCGTCTTCCCTGCGCGGGTAAAGGCTGTAGGTTCCGGGAAGGTCTACAACAACAGAATCTAATTGCGGACTGACGTTCCAGTTGCCCGCTTTTTTATCAACCGTAACGCCAGGAAAATTCCCCACTTTTTGGTTCAGACCCGTTAGGGAATTGAAAAGAGAGCTTTTGCCGCTATTAGGATTTCCAACCAGTGCTATTTGAATTGTTCTGTCTGACACAACTGGCAAAATTACCCCATTCAATGGTAGTCTCTGTTACGATTTGGGTAAAACTTGTATGTGCCACACTATCTTTGCGCATCATTCGAAAGGATTTATATGTTCAACAAGCGTGTTAAAATCAAGGATCTGTTAACCTGGGAACCGGAATCCCAGGAAGTTGTGGTAATGGGATGGGTAAGAACCTTCAGGAATAACCAATTCATTGCTTTGAACGACGGATCCACCAATACTACGCTGCAGGTAATGGCCGAACTGGGCCTGCTTGATGATTTTCAGTTGAAGAGAATTACTACCGGTGCCTCATTAAAAATTATCGGCAAGCTGGTTCCCTCACTCGGCAAAGGACAGAAAGTTGAACTGAAAGCCACATCCATTGAGGTTTTGGGTGATAGTGATCCGGAAAAATACCCGCTGCAACCAAAAGAACACAGCCTGGAATTTTTAAGAGAGAAGGCACACCTGAGGTTCCGTACCAACACTTTTGGAGCGGTGTTCCGGGTAAGGCACGCACTTGCATTTGCTATTCACCAGTTTTTCAACAGCAAAGGATTTGTATATATGCATACCCCGGTGATTACTGCGAGTGATGCAGAAGGTGCAGGTGAAATGTTTAAGGTCACGTCTCTTTCACTGGAGAATCCTCCAAAGGATGGAAATGGAAAAATAGATTTTTCCGAAGATTTCTTCGGCCGGGCAACCAACCTTACGGTGAGCGGCCAGCTGGAAGGCGAGCTTGCTGCAATGGGTTTCAGCGATATTTATACGTTTGGTCCAACATTTCGTGCTGAGAATTCTAACACTGCGCGGCATCTTGCAGAGTTCTGGATGATAGAACCGGAAATGGCTTTCTGTGATCTCGAAGACAATATGAATATGGCCGAAGAATTTATTCAGTATGTAATTAAATATGCGCTGGATAACACAAGGGACGATCTTGAATTTCTTGCACAGCGGTTAGAGAAAGAGGAAAGCAAGGTTCCCGTTCAGCAACGCTCGGAAATGGGATTGATACCAAAACTCCAACTGGTCATTAATAATAAATTTGAAAGAATTACCTACACACAGGCGATAGACATTTTACTTGAGTCACCTGCGTATAAAAAGAAAAAATTTCAGTACGATGTAAAGTGGGGCATCGATATGCAGAGCGAACACGAAAGATATCTCGTGGAAAAACATTTTAAAAAGCCGGTCATTGTTACGGATTACCCCGAGCAGATTAAGGCCTTTTATATGAGGCAAAACGATGATGGAAAAACGGTTGCAGCTATGGATATTCTTGCTCCCGGCATTGGCGAAATTGTTGGTGGCTCTCAAAGAGAAGAAAGAATGGACAAATTACAGGAGCGCATGAAGAAGATGCACGTGCCTGTCGAAGAGCTCTGGTGGTATCTGGACACGCGCCGTTTTGGTGCTGTTCCGCACGCGGGATTCGGTTTGGGCTTCGAAAGACTGGTCCTTTTTGTGACAGGGATGACAAATATCCGGGATGTCATCGCCTTTCCACGTACTCCAAAAAATGCTGAGTTCTAATTAATTAGCCCTCTTCTTTGCGCCCTTTGCGATTCCCTTAGCGGTCTTTGCGTTACTCTTTTTGCGGACGAGTTATCGCAAAGGACGCTAAGGGGACCCGCGGAGGACGGTCTGATTATCATGCGTTGGCATGTACTAATATATTATTGGTACTTTGTTTTGCATAGTACTATAATTTCCTTATCTTTGAGTTTCATTCATGGTACTATGAACATTGATAACACTCAGAGTCAGATGCGGAAGGGAATATTAGAATTCTGCATCCTATCCATTATCAGGAGGGGCGAAGCATACCCATCTAATATTGTAGAAGAAATGAAAGGGGCTAACCTTCAGATATTCGAAGGAACCCTTTATCCATTGCTTACCAGGTTGAAAAATGCAGAAATGCTTTCTTACAGGTGGGTAGAAAGCAATTCGGGGCCACCCAGAAAATATTTTTCTCTTACCCCCACTGGCGAAACTTTTTACAAAGAACTGGAGTCGACCTGGATGGACCTGGTAAATGCGGTAAATGCGCTTACCAATAAATTTAAACCCACGCAAACCGAATCAGGAGATTCTCCATCAATTCAAACCGATAATTAATACTAGAACCTGACAAACGCAACAAAAATGAAAAAGGTTATTAATATAAATTTTCAGGGCAGAGTGGTTCCGATAGAGGAAAGTGCCTATGAATTGCTCAAGCAATATGTAGAAAGCCTGAGACGATATTTTGCGAATGAGGACGGGCGGGATGAAATCGTAAACGATATTGAGGGCAGGATCGCAGAGTTATTTGCCGAGAGGCTGAAAAGTGGGCTGGCCTGCATTACAGATGATGAAGTAAATGCAGTGATAGCCGGAATGGGGAGACCATCTGATTTTGAAGCACAGG
>JBDTMM010000200.1:0-5102 GCA_039934275.1 Flavitalea sp.
TTTTATACAAATTACCCGCTTGAAAGTTATACTTACAGAACAGCAACTGTCGATAATTATTAAGAGATTGAGTCACCAGATTCTCGAAAATCACATGAATCTCAGGGATACGGTGATCATCGGGATACAACCGCGTGGCGTATTTTTTTCGGATATGATCGTGGATGAATTGAGTAAACTGGTACCTCTGGAATCTATTAAATACGGCATCCTCGATATTACCTTTTACCGTGACGACGTCAGGAAGGAAATTCATGTACCCAATCAAACCAAAATATCCTTTACCATAGAAAACGCAAATGTGGTACTTATAGACGATGTGCTGCATACCGGGCGCACTATTCGTGCTGCACTGGATGCTTTACTCGATTTTGGCCGGCCCTCAAAGGTGGAGCTTTGCACGCTTATAGACCGCAGGTTCAGCAGGCAATTGCCTATTCAGCCTGATTATGTTGGCAAATCCATCGATTCTATCATATCACAAAGGGTCAAAGTGTTGTGGAATTCACGGGATAACAGGCAGGAAGTAGTTCTGCTTGAAGGGAATTGACCTTTGACCGTATTCATTAATCGTATAACTTAGCGGTCTGAATGCAACTTTCTGTTAAACACTTGCTCGGCATCAGGGATCTTACCCCAGACGACATTCAGATTATTTTAGATACCGCCATTCAATTTAAAGAGGTTCTTCAACGGCCGGTAAAAAAAGTTCCTGCGCTTCGTGACATTTCCATTCTCAACCTTTTTTTTGAAAATTCCACTCGTACCCGGATTTCTTTTGAACTTGCTGAAAAGAGACTAAGCGCCGACACCATCAATTTTACAATCAGTAATTCATCTGTATCAAAAGGAGAAACGCTCCTGGATACCGTCAACAATATTCTTTCCATGAAGGTGGATATGATTGTAATGCGCCACAGCGCATCAGGTGCTCCGCACTTTCTTGCCAAACATATTCCTGCAGCGATCATCAATGCCGGCGACGGAATAAATGAACATCCAACCCAGGGACTGCTCGATGCATTTTCCATAAGAGAAAAACTCGGAGGCCTCGAAGGGAAAAAGGTAGCCATCATCGGCGACATCATGCACTCGCGCGTGGCGCTGAGTAATATTTATTTATTAAAGAAGATGGGGGCCGAAGTAATGGTTGCAGGGCCACCAACCCTCATTCCAAAATACATGAAGGAAGCGTTTGGCGTGCAGGTAGAATATAACGTGAAAAAGGCACTCGAATGGTGCGACGTGGCCAATGTTTTAAGAATACAACTGGAACGGCAGAACCAGGTGTTGTTTTCTTCACTACGTGAATACAATCTTGCATACGGCATCAATAAAAAATTACTGGATAGCCTCAGTAAGGAAATCGTAATCATGCACCCCGGTCCGATAAACAGGGGAGTGGAACTCGACAGTGACGTTGCCGACAGTAAGCAATCTATAATTTTACAGCAAGTAGAGAATGGCCTTGCAGTAAGGATGGCGGTATTGTATTTATTATCTGGTCAGGCCAATTAATTTACACTTTCACTTTACATTTTATGAAGCGTGTTGCATTATTTCCGGGAACATTTGATCCGATCACTATCGGGCACTTAGATATTATTCAACGTGCCATGCCCCTTTTCGATTCGGTGATCATAGGCATCGGACGCAATGCCAATAAAACCGCCATGTTTTCCGAAGAATTACGACTGGAGTGGGTTACAGAAATATATAAAAAAGAACCGAAGGTTTCTGCTGTTATTTATGAGGGACTTACTGTTCAATGCTGTAAGTCAACCGGTGCAAATTTTATTATTCGCGGCATTCGTTACGTGAATGATTTTGAATACGAAAAAGCAATTGCGGATATGAATCGCAGTCTGGATCACAATATTGAAACGATATTTCTAACCTGTCTTCCGCAGTATACTTCAGTAGCATCTACCCTTATCCGTGATGTATTACGCAATGGGGGAGACGCCACACCATTCTTACCCGACGTGGTTTCGAAATCGCTGAAGGATAAAATATTGTTTTAATTTAATTTAGACATTATTCTTCATCAATTGTCTGACTTACACTTCCAGGTAATAATTCTATCTCTTTCCACATAGTCACTTGGATAATAGGGTGAGCCATGACTAAGCTCGCCATTAAAATCATAAGAGATAAGGTTGCCATTAGCGTCATACTTATGGTTCGAATATTGGGCATCTACGTACTGATCTGGATAATAGCTAGGCAGCTCATCTACACTGTACATGTATTGTAGTGAGACACCGGTTCTTTCATTCGAAGGTTGAAAGGGCCCCCAATTAAGTACTTCAATTAAAGAATAAAAAGGGTTTATGAAGATGTAAGGTGTTTCATAATATTGACCTGCTTTTTTCACATGCTTCTGATTGTAAAAATATGTTACTCCCAGGTGTTCATGAATGTAGGGTTCTGGAGAAGGAAGTAACATGGAAATGATGTTTCCATGACTGTCGTTGGTTACTATATAATTGTCAACCTTAGCCAGCTGATATTGTCTGTCATAAGTAAGTTTTAATTCAGACGCTGATTTACCCACATATTTTATTTCTTTCGCAAATCCGGAATTATGGTCAAAGAATGCCTGGAAACTGCGATTCTCCCGCATTTTAAATTCTTCCATTGGATGTTTTGGTGCATCCGGTGGTGCGTTATTTGGATCTGATTGATCATTAAGTACCCAATAATAGACCCTTCTCGAGCCTTTAAAAGTTGCAGAACCGGTATTGTAGGAAATGTCATAATCAAATACATACTCGAAACCATTGTGATCCCATAACTGGGCCTTCAGGTGACGAACAAGCCCATAGTGATCAAGTGTTTTGATTACATAATAATCACTTGTTTTTTGTTTCTGTGTATTCACGGTAATTGCTTGGCAATTATTGTTTTTTTCATATTTAACGAAGGCAATAATATCCTTCTTAGTACAGCCAGAAAAAATTGCAATCAATAATAATATACTACAAAACTTCATAAATAGTGTATGGTACTCGTGGCTCAAAGTTGATTTCACAGTGAATTTATAAATAAGGCTATATTTAAATTGTGATTTGAATCAGTTTATGGGGAAACATCAATCATGTTTTTTTGGTCATTAAGATTTGCCTAGATGATTGCAGGCCAAAAGTCAATTAAACTAAGAAGTATTGTGCACTATGAAACCCTGAAGGGAGAAGTTAATAATCAATTCCCGCTTCCGCGAATACATCTTTAATCAGTGAATAGGTATTATTCATGTATCTAGGAAGATCAGCAATTTTTACCCATTCTGCTTTTTCAATGTCTTCTTCAGTTTGCGGATGTAGTTTTTGTTTACCCGGCGAATCGAAGGTGAACCAATGTGTTTCTTTCAGAATATTTTTACCCTTTTCAAAATAAGTATGACGGGTAATAATTAAAAGTTTCTTCAACCGTAAGTCAGTTATCCCGGTTTCTTCTATTATTTCCCTGTTGGCGCAGGTTTCAAGTGATTCGTTATTGTCGAGTTTTCCCTTTGGCAGGTCCCATTTTCCCCGGCGGAATATCAATAATAATTCTCCCTCTTCATTACTAACCAGTCCTCCAGCTGCAACAATTACCTTCTTATCCTCTGCGAATTTTTCCAAGTCTTCCACAAAAAATTCTTTTTCCTCAGAATATATTTTTGTACCCATATCCATTTGTATTCTTTGCAAGTGATACGTTTCCTTATTTATGCATTCTACTATTGTGGCATTTCTACAGCTCAGCTTTCTCTCTTCTCATTTAACAACATATTCACGGCATGGTCAAACGAACCCGCAGGCACCAGTTCACCTGCGTTTACAAAAAATATTTCATCGGCATTGCGAATAGTATTTAACCGATGCGCGATGATGACCCGGGTGGTATGTGGGGGAAGTTTTGTTAATATTTCTTCCAGTATCTGTTCGGTAACGGTGTCGATATTCGCAGTTGCCTCGTCAAGGATAAGCAGATCCGGCTTGCGAAGCACTGCTCGCATAAAAGCGATAAGTTGCTTTTGTCCCAGGCTGATGCTTTCTCCACCCGAAGTGACCATACTTTCCAATCCATTTTCAAAAATATCCAGCAGCCCGTGAAGGTTAGCACTTGCAATTACCGTCTCCAGTTCGCCATTTGAATAGTTCCGGTAATTTCCATTGCCATATAAAATATTCTCACGCACGGTTCCGGTAAACAAAAAAGGTTCCTGTAAAATAAACCCGATGCGGCTGGTACGTTCTTCTGGCGTGTAAGTCCGGATATCTTTTCCTTTTAACAATACTTCACCATTGGTGGGATCGTATAACCGTGCTATAAGTGAGGCCGTGGTGGTTTTTCCGCCGCCGGTAGGTCCAACCAATGCATATGTTTTTCCCGATTCCAGTTTAAAATTCACATGATGCAATATCTCCCTGCCGCCTTCATAGGAAAAGAACACATTGCGGAATTCGCAAAGGGTCTCGCTTTGAGGTTTTTCGATAGATTTAATTACAGGCAGGTTTGAATCCAGGTCGAGGATATATGCAATACGATCCCAGCCAGCCATAGCCACCTGGAAATTGGTCCATAAGGCCGCTAGCTGCCGTAACGGATTATAAAAATAGGTGGCGTAGGAAAGATAACTGACCAGCAACCCAATTGTAAAACTGCCCGTGGAAATCAGATGGATACCGTAGGTGAGCACGATCAATTGCGCTATGCTGGCCAATAAACCATACGATGGCACAAATACATTGTTAGCCACACCAGCACCTATTGATGCCCGGTAGTTATTGAGATTGGCGAGTTCAAATTTTTCCCTGAAATAGTCCCTTCGGTTAAAGGCTATGATCACTTTAAAATTATTTAGACTTTCCTGTATCTCCGCACTTAAACCGCCAGTGCTTTTCAAACTTGCTGCGTTTTTTCTTTTGATCCATGGCGAGGCAAATTTGGTAAAAAGAAATATTACCAAACCAGGCAGGAGGGCCGCCAGTCCAAGACGGAAATGAATCGCCAGTAAAAAAATACCTGCACCAGTCATTGTAGCGATGTTGCCGATGAACTGCATTAGCGATTGTGAAAAGAACTGGTTGATTTTATCGGTATCATTATTAACC
>JBDTMM010000201.1:0-5102 GCA_039934275.1 Flavitalea sp.
AGCGTTTCTTTCATAAGGCAAAAGTATCGAAACGGTAAGTCTTCGGAAACCCGTTTCTTGCTGACTTAAGAAAGCTGCTGTACCAGTGTCCGGACAGCTTTACCGTGCGTTTTTGAGTGTCAAAATCGATATGTACGAGGCCGAACCTGGGGTGATAACCTTCTGCCCATTCAAAATTATCAGTGAATGTCCACACAAAATATCCATTTACATTAACACCTTCATTTCTTGCGCGTAACACCTGGTTAATGTATTGCTGAAGGTAATTTTTTCTCTTTTCATCATTCACCGCTCCGTCTAGCATATGATCTGGAAATGCTGCACCATTTTCGGTTACGATCAATTCATTTATTCCTTTATAATTGGAATATCGTTTTAGCATTTTATATATTCCTTCTGGGTATACCTCCCAATTCATTAATGTGGTTTCTACATTTCTTGCATCGGCCTTTATAATTTTTGCATGGATGAGCGGAGTAAAATAAGAGTGCGCCGCAATTTCCCTTGTATAATTTTGTATACCTATAAAATCCATATCGAACGCCAATTTTTTCTCATCACCATCTCTTATAAAGGGCTCAAGGCGTTGTAAAATTTTTAAATCTGCGACCGGGTATCCTAATCCTAAAATGGGTTCTATGAATGTCCGGTTTAATAACGCATCGATTCTTTTGGCAGCAGAAATATCTGCGTCTTGATTTGTAAACGGATCCACGTGCGAGCAGGAATACGTGGTTCCTATTTTTGAATGACTATCGATCGATCTGATTATTCTTCCTCCTTCCGACTGGCACATTGCTGCGTGGTGTGCAGATGCCAAAAATGCCTGCAGGCTTTTTCTGCCGGGTGCGTGTACACCCAGGAAATAGCCGGCACCTGTAAAAACCATTGGCTCATTTAATACGATCCAGTTTTTTACGCGGTCACCAAACATTTTCACACAGGCTTCTATAAAAACTGCGAACCAATTGATCACTTCCCTGTTTGTCCATCCGCCTTTTTTCTCCAATTCCAACGGAAGGTCCCAATGATACAATGTTATCCATGGCTCAATTCCCAGCTCAATGCAAAAATCAATAACGCGGTTATAAAAATCTATTCCCGATTTATTTATCGATCCTATCCCTTTCGGAAATATCCTGCTCCACGAAATTGAAAACCGGTGGTGCCTGATATTCATCGCACGCATCAATGTAAGATCATGCGGATAGTTGTGAAAATAATCGCACGCAATATTTGCGTTTGCATTGCCGTGGATCCTGCCTTTTTTTTGGGTAAAGTTGTCCCATATAGAGATGCCCTTGCCATTTTTCTGATATGCTCCCTCGGTTTGAAATGCAGCGGTAGATACGCCCCATATAAAATCTTCACCGAAGTCCTCCCTGGAAAATTCCATTAGTTGGCCAGTTTGGAAATGATTCTCTTTAGCGTTAGCTTTTTTAATTCTTTGGCAGAAACTTCCCCGTGGATATTATCGGATTTCAGGTAGGAAATACCATTGCTATGAAACTGGATATTATGATGCTTTTCAAGAATGGTGTCAATTATTTCTGCCGTGATATCAGGATAATTCACGCTGATTCTTTCTTCAGAATTTATCCAGTCCTGCAATATGGTCAGATGTTTTTGTTTCAGGCTTTTCATTACCGGCACACCCATTTCTTTGAGTGCTGCAGCATTACAATGCTGTTCAAATTGTTTTTTCATGGGTATAACCAGCAATTTCTTTTTCATGAATAAGCATTCTGCCGGTGTTTCAAAACCCGCACCACACAAAACACCATCTGCCGAGGCCATACTGGCAATAAATGATTCATTATGCACTGGAAAAACTTCTATATTTTTTAAATTCACTTTATGTTTAAAGTGTTTCGAAAAAATCTCCCATTTCACATTTTTAACCTGGCTGAGTAAATTAATAATGCGCCTGTCATTATAGGCTGGAAGATAAACTGTATAATGCCCCTTATTTCCAACAGCCGCTTCCCGGATCTGCTGGCGTATTACCGGCGTATAAATATTATCTGCGTACGATTTAAAATGAAAACCATATTGTGCTGAAGATGGCGCATATGCTTTTAGAACCGCTTTTCCTACCGGGTCAATATGTTTTGCCTGCGGACTTTTTTTATTCATCACCGCACTCTGGTGGCTTAGTGCAATGCATTCTATGTTTTTAATATAACATGCCCAGGAAGACACTGGCTCAAAGTCGCTAATGACAAGGTCGTAATCTTCAACCGGTAAACTTTTTATTTCCTGCAATAATTTTTTTAGATGACTCTTTTTGTAGGTCTCCATCAGGTCGATGCCTCCCTTTTTTCCAAAAATAAAACTCAATCCACTGAACCGGTATTTTACAGGAAATGGAAGGTCCAGATCGGCCTGTGTGCCGCTTATCAATACATCCACGGCTGCCTTTTTATTAAGGATAGGGATGATGTCCATCGCCCTTGCCACATGACCGTTTCCTGTTCCCTGAATTGCGTATAATATTTTCATTTCATCATTCGGAATTCGTTCAGCATGTTGTTGAAAAGCTCATCGGTGGAAGGATCAATTTCTTCTTCAGTATGTTTTAAAGTCATATCCAATAATCCTTCTTCCGAAAATTTATACAGTCTCCATTCACCCTTGTTGTACTCGAGCGCGGTCAAATTTTCTATCCAGTCGCCGGAATTGAGGTAAGTTATTTTTCCCTGATCATTGCTGATTTCGCGGATCTCGGGTTGATGAATATGACCGCATACCACGTAATCATAATTATTGCTGATACCGATGTCTCCGCTGGTTTGTTCAAAATTATTTACACATTTCACTGCACTCTTCACACTGTTTTTTATTTTTTTTGAAAACGACACTTTATTTCTTCTGAGTAATTTTTCGGAAATGAAATTAACAAACCTGTTCAGAATAATCAAAGAATCATAACCGATTGCGCCGAGTTTTGCCAGCCATTTCGAATGTTGCATCGTAATATCGAAAACATCACCATGAAATATCCAGGCTTTTTTATTTTCCTCCAAATCGAGTACCAATTTATTTACAATGCTGAATGATCCCATTTTAAATCCCGCAAATCGTCTCAGCATTTCATCGTGGTTGCCGGTAATGTAATAAGTTTTTTTCCCCTTGCTTACCCAATTCATGAGGTGCTTTACCACTTTCATGTGGCTCTTGGGCCAGTATCTTTTGCTAAATTGCCAGATGTCAATGATGTCCCCGTTAAGGACAATTGTTTTTGGATTGATACTTCGCAGATAGTGTAATAATTCTTTGGCATGGCAACCATATGTTCCGAGGTGAACGTCCGAAATCACGAGCAGGTCTACCTTTCTCTTTTTGTCGGTATGGGTTTTCAAAACAAGATGTTTATCCATATGCAAAGGTGTGAAACACTTATGAACTGAATGTTATGCAAATATGAATAGTATGTTAACTTACAGGTTCGTAAACAGTTAACGTCCTAAGCCTGTGTATGATTAAAGAGATTTTTAAAGAAATTTTTCAGGATTATCCAATTGTGGTGAGGTCTCCGGGCCGTATAAACCTAATAGGCGAACATACCGATTATAATGAAGGATTTGTGTTGCCGGCAGCCATCGATAAATACATAGAAGTGGCAGTTTCAAAAAGAAATGATAAGCTTATCTGTTTATATTCTGTTCAGCACAAAGAAAATTTCGAGGTTAGGCTAAGCGAGATAAAACCCATTGATCACAGCTGGACAAATTATATTCTCGGCATCGTTGACCAACTTTTAAAGAGAGGAAATCAACTCACCGGTTTTAACCTGGTGGTAGATGGAGATGTTCCCACCGGCGCAGGTTTGTCTTCTTCCGCAGCGATGGAATGTGCAGCCTGCTTTGCATTCAAACAGCTCTTTGATATCGACATTTCCAAACTCGATATTGCATTAACGGCACAGAGGGCGGAACACTCTTTTGCAAAGGTGAACGTGGGTATTATGGATATGTTTGCAAGTGTATTTGGAAAAATTGATCACGCACTTCAACTCGATTGCCGGTCGCTTGAATTTTTAGAAGTGCCAGTAAAATTGGATGGATTTAAGATTGTGTTGCTGAACACGAATGTGAAACATTCGCTAGCGTCAACAGCTTACAATAAAAGAAGAGAAGAATGTTCAGAAGGCGTTTCGCAAATTAAAAAACATGTAGATGGAATTTCCAGCCTGAGGGATGTTACCGTAGAGATGATTGAAAAGTACATAATGGATGCCATCATCAAAAGGAGATGCAGATATGTTGTAGAAGAGAATCTTCGCGTAATTGCATCCGTAAAACAAATGCAGGCGGGCAATATCGATGGCTTAGGCGAACAGATGTATCGTAGCCATGAAGGACTTAGTAAAGAATATGAGGTTAGCTGCACAGAATTGGATTATTTAGTTAATGCGGTGAAAAATAACCCGCTTGTTTCCGGTGCAAGAATGATGGGTGGTGGTTTTGGCGGATGTACTATCAACATCGTAAGAGACGATGCTATTGATGAACTCGTCAATTATGTTGGTGAGAATTATAAAAAAGATATGGGAAAAGAGATGACCGCTTATATCGCAACTACCGCAAACGGTACCGAATTAATGAAATAATTATGGAAGGGTTTCAGGTTCAAGCATATCCACCGCTTCCACATTCCCCTGCTGTACCGCATGGTCGGTAGCCGTTAGCCCGCGGTTGTCGGTAATGAATTTATCTGCGCCCCTTTTCAACAGGAGTGCAACCAGATCATTCCGCCCGAAAATGGCGGCGAACATTAACGCCGTGCCGCCATTTCCATGCTGAAGATTTAGGTCCGCTCCACGTGATATTAACAATTCTGCAATGTCGAAGTACCCTTTAAAACTTACGCCCATCAGTGCTGTATTTCCACCGGCATCCGCGGCATTGATTTCAGCCCCTGCATCGAGCAGTAATTGAACCGACTGGAACTGGTTATTGTAACTGGCAAGTATAAGCGCAGTGTATCCACGACTATCGGCCTCGTTCAAATTCGTTTTATCAGAAATATACTTTTTTAATTCTTCTGTATCGCCGCTTCTTGATGCTTCGAAAATGCTGCTCATTATCAATAGGGTTTTG
>JBDTMM010000202.1:0-5070 GCA_039934275.1 Flavitalea sp.
TTCGGTACTTCGCTGAAATCTTTAGTAGGCTCGTAAGGTGCATAAATATTACAAAGTCTGCATGTCAACGGTCACTTTTTCTTCTGTATGACCAGGTTTGCTAGCAGCTGTGCCGGGTGCCAGCGGCATAGCTGCAGCCGATGTTGCTGCCTTTGAATTTGCAGACTGATCACGGACGATCACCTCAAATGTAAAGTCGCTGTCGGAGGAGTGATATATCAGCGGTGAGATTCCAATCGTATCAAAATCGCCATGAAGTGTTGTATAACTATTTATGACGGTGCCAATCGGTTTGTCTTCAACCGCACCCAAATATTTTCCAACCACACCCGCAAGTTGTACAACGGTATCGGTTATAACATTAAACTGAGCGATATCTTTTGCAACTCTTCCTAAATCACCCACTATGCTTTTGTAATTTTCGTCGGCTTTAATTTCTGTGAGGATTTTTCCGCTTTCGCGTAAACCCTTTTTGCTTTTCAGGATCGAACAAAAAACGTGAACCTGGTTTGGGCCTCTGTCATTCTCCGATGAAGACTGCCAGTAGAAGATTGTTTTGTTGATTGGCAAATATTCATTATCTCCAATTCTTGGAAATGCTTTTAAATCAATACTTCCGGCGAGTTGGTTGGTAATGTCGCTAACGACGATAGTTAAACAATATAATTTAGAGTAACCGGGAAAGGGAAAGATCCTGGCTGTATGATTGTCCTTTATGAGGGGAGGCAGCATCCTGATTTCAATTCCGTCTACTTCTTTTGAATTTTGGATTTTTGGCCCCGCCAATATTGTTGTGGGTTTGGAGGAAATTCCATTTGAACGAACGGATTGTGCTGAAGTTAAAAAATCAATTGCCATAGTCACGAATTGTATTATCCTGAGGAGAATATACCTCCACATTATTATTTAAATTTTGGAATATTTTTAAATATTCATGACCTGTATTCTCCCGAAGGTGGCTTGTAGAATGCGATCCGGAAGAAGATTTTTTCCGAGCGGTTTTATCGAGTTCCAAAACATTGTTGATTATCGGAAATCGGTGCTTCATTTGTTGAAACTCTATCACCTTTCCTATGGCATTAATAGTATTGCTAGCGCAAATAATTTGCGATTAGGATAGGTATGTAGCCCGGTCACGGAAAAATTACATATAGACTGAAGGTCAATTACGTTTCTGCGGGAGTGAAGTTGCAGCCCGTTTTTCTGTACACTTATTTAAAACCTGAGGTCATTTTTTCTTTTTAATCCTGGCTTTTTCGATGTCATTTTTAACCCGGAATTTCACGATCCTGGTAATCAATTTTAGGGGGAGGGGCTGGTCGAGGGGAAACTGAACGGCTCCTTTAGACCCCTTGAAGCCCGATAATTCTTTTTTAAACGAATTAATTCCTGCTCCTGTGGGGTAGAAACCAAGGTGATTTTTGTACCCGGCATAGTATACTAGCACACTTTTCATTTTTATGGCGGGCATATTATAACTAATCACTTCTACCGCATCTTTTGGCGCAGCGGCCTTCACTGTTTTCCTCAATTCCTTTAACAGCGCCTTTGTGGCCGCTGGAAACATAGATATATATTCATCTACTGTTGAAAACTGAATGCTGGCTTCCATTGTAAAGGAATTTATTTGTGTAAACCTAAGAAGGAAATTTCGAGATTTAACGGGTGCGCCGCGACAAAATGAGTGGCCTTTTGTGACATTTTTTACCTAAATGGAATAAGTACATCCTGAAAATCAAAATATTTGTTTTTATTACCTACTGCCCAATATGGAATGCATCAAATGGGAAAAATAATATTCTACTTGTCCCTCTTCTTAATTTAGGATTAAATTGGTAATAGATATTCCGTAATATTTTTTCAAAATCTATATTTTCTTATTTCCAAAAGCTTCAATACCGGAACAAGCGTGAGCAAAAACAGAAGGTTGTCGTAATTGTATATATTAAAAAATACCCAGCCACCCACGAAAAATAGTAAATAAGCTAACAGCAATACTTTGTCCAACCTGAAGGTGAAAAAGCCAACCACGAATACACTTTCAAGGGCTATTAATATGATCCATAATAGATGAGAAATTGATTTATGAAGTAGTAGCCATTTTATTGTTTTCATTAAAAGGTTGTTCTCGCCCGTTACAAGGGCATTAATATGCGTAGTGATCAATAGCATATTTGCCTGGTCGACATAATAAACATTGCCTCGCGCGATTTTCCAGAAGGCCGCACTGAACATCATAAAGCAAAAAATAAACCGGCACAGTATAAACATTGAGGTAAACCTTGAATTATTAGAGAAGATAAAAGGAAAACTCATCACCAGCAGGCCAATGCTTATGTAATGATGCCCTGATAGAATATTGTATTCGAGAAAGTATAAAAAATGAAATACAAAAAATATAATTGGAAATATCCGGTAACGTGTCCACAACATTGACGCTATACAAAATGTAACCAGTAATCCGTCAAACCAGAGCGCAAATCTTTCGGAAATAAATCCTGGCAAATGTAGTCTCATGAATATCCAGTAAACCGGGTCGAGGTCCTGGTTTAATAATGGGTTCGCTCCGATTTGTGTAACTGAGGTGCCGATGTAAAAGTTTATGGCAAGACTAACCAATGACAACGCGAAAAAGATTCGCTGGAGTTTTCTCCTGTTTCCCAATACCACTTCAATATAATCAGAGATCTTCCAGTGTTTCATGCTTTATTAAGTTGAGCCTTTGTGTTGTTTCGTTGTATAAATAGGTGGATTTTACCAATTTCACGTGTCCTGTTGTTATTCCTGCCATCTCCAGACATTTTTGTTTGAACCAGACGGTAAATTTCTCCTGATCTTCTGCCGAATTGTAAATGCTTTCACCAAATACAGGGGCGATCCAGTGATCAAAAAGGAACGGGTATTTGGTTTTCATGCGGGTCTTGAGCACATCTATATGGTCATTTCGTTTCATATCCTCATAGTTCACGGCATTAGTAGTGAGCAATGCCTTCTGTCTGAAGGAAGGCCGGTACGTTTCTATGGGTGTGTCGTTTATGAAAATTTTCAATTCAGAGAAACGGTTTGTCACCGGGAGCTTTTCGGAGTACATCCCATATAAAAAAATGGGTGTTACCTCTAGTTTCATGAGCGCCAGCACCACCTGCAAAACAAGGAACGTCGTTATAAACAGGAATGCTTTACGGTCGGTTCGCCAGAGATTGATAAGAAATGTTGCTATGAGATTGGGCACCTGTTTTTTAATCAAAGGAATGGTTTTCGCTTTAAAAATCCCTGACGGTACAAAAAAACAAAGAATTCGATGGAATGGAGGCCTGGTGCAAGGTTATTTATGGGAATTCCTCCAACCGGTAGATTTTTTTTCCCAAAAGGCTTTCTTTCAAAATTTATTTTATATACCTTGCGCTATCCTTCCTTACAGACCGTTTCAATATGTGTTGAAAACCGCGTTCCAATTCCCCTATTCAGTTTAATTAACAGTTAAGGTTTTAGATTTGTGATCGTTATCTCTAAAAGCATGTAATTTTGCTTTAGCTGAAACTTCCGCAGAAAGAAAGAAAATTCCCCCAGTACCCTATTTCGTGGCCACTAATTTGGTCTGAACCAACGTTCTGGTAAAGATTTAATGTGTCCTAATCCGTCTTAATGAAAATGTTTTTCGTATACTAAGTATTGTTTAAAACAAAAGCTCGACCCAATGAACAGAATTAATTTGCTCGGTGTTCCTATCGACAACGCAACTATCGGTGAAACACTCGATGCAGTAAAGTACGCTATTGAAAACGATCAGCACATACACCACACCGTTGTAAACGCTGGTAAGATTGTATTAATGCACAAAAACCCTGCGCTGTACGAAAGTGTGAGCAGTGCAGATATTATAAATGTAGACGGAGCAGGTGTGGTTCTCGCAGCAAGATTTTTAAATAATCCCCTCAAGGAACGTGTTGCCGGTATAGACCTGATGGTTACGATCCTGAAAATGGCCGCTACTCATAATTACAAAATTTATTTATTAGGTGCCACGGACGAAGTGCTGGAAAAACTGGTTGAAAAACTGGATGAGTCATACGGTCCGGGAATGGTAGTAGGAAAGAGAAACGGATATTTTGCTGCTGATGAAGAACAGGGTGTTGCCGAAGAAATTGCACGCAGCGGCGCCCATATGCTTTTCGTAGCAATGCCCTCTCCTAAAAAGGAAAATTTTCTTTACAAATACGAATCGATCCTTAAGAAAGTAAACTTCACTATGGGTGTTGGCGGATCATTCGACGTGCTTGCTGGGAAGGTAAAACGCGCCCCGTTGTGGATGCAAAAATCAAGCCTCGAGTGGGCATACAGAGTTTACCAGGAACCAAGGCGTATGTTCATGCGTTACCTTAAAGGAAATCTCCAGTTCATAGGACTGGTAATGAAGACAAAAATGGGCTTCTAAAAAAATTACATAAAAATTTCGTTCAAAATGCCGCTTGTTCGCAAGGGGCATTTTTTTTCGTTGGGTCAAAGCTTTATCATTGATGGTGGCTGGACGTAGGTAAGCCAAACTCCCTATTAAATTCATTAAATTGAATTTTTATGGATGTTGCTATTGAACTGAAAAGAATACTGCCCGATGCCCTTATCAAAACAAGGTTAATAGACCTTGTGACGTATGCCTCTGATGCCGGGTTTTACCATTTAATTCCAAAAGCGGTAGTGTTACCTGTTAATGAAGAAGAAATTGCAGCAATCTTTACCTTTTCACACAAGCATAATATCCCTGTTGTTTTTCGTGCTGGCGGAACAAGTTTGTCGGGGCAATCCATTACCGATGGCATATTGGTTGACCTTAGCCAGTTCTGGAAAAAAATACTTATTGAAGAAAATGGAGAATCGGTAAGAGTACAGCCCGGTATTACCGGTGCTATGGTGAATGCGTACTTGAAAAAATTCCACCGTAAAATAGGGCCCGATCCTTCGAGCATTAATGCCGCTATGATGGGTGGAATTATTTCGAACAACGCCAGCGGGATGTGCTGCGGAGTAAAATTCAATTCTTATCATACCACAAAATCAATAAGATTTATACTT
>JBDTMM010000203.1:0-5064 GCA_039934275.1 Flavitalea sp.
ATCAGGTGGTTCCATAACGGCACGCCGTTGGCAAACAAAGAGAAAATAAACCGTACTCATGTCCAGAAAACTTACATTCATCACCGCCCCTTCAAAGGAGAATGCCTCAAAACTGGTGTCAGTTTTAGGGTTGGCCTTTGTTTTGGTTTTTGTTTCATTTGAAGCAAGTGCGCAAAATGCAGTAAGTGAACTGATTACGGACTACAATGGGTATTGGAAATCTTCCGCCACAGCAATTAATAACGTAAAGCCCGATAATCACCACAACCTTTTAGCTTTTACGTTTAATGGTATCCGGTATTCAACCGGAGTGAATGATGCTGCATTAAATACCAATAATGACAATTTCACTGCAGCAGATTTTCGCGCCTTACCGATGCAGAATATTACAGGTGTGCCGATAGGCAACACAAAAATTGGTTTGGGTGCAATGATCGATGGTGTTTATAATGGACCCGGCGCAACCCCTCCCTCACGCAATCTTCCCCAATACCTGAACGATGGAACAAATGGTTTAGACATGGGAACCTGCGTTGCGAATTTACCAGTAGGTACTTTGTTTTTATCTGCAAGTAACCTCCAGGCAGGAAATATCGGTGACGGTGTTCCTGATATCCTCGTTACCCAGGTTGCCGATCCCTCTACAAAATTTGACCGCTACGAATTTACCGACATCAATGGTAACCGCGTGGGAAACTATCTTGATGTGGTGCTTACAAATATCACTCCGATAGGAAACTGGGTGGCCGACTTTTACGAATCAACGGGTACTTCGATTCTAACAAGTGGATTTACTCAAACACAAAGGGCAATCCGTTTATGGGCCGCCGATTTCAGCGTTTTCGGGATCAATTCTTCTAATATTGCAAACATTGCCTATTTTAAAATCACACTAAGTGGCGATAGTGACATTGCCTTTGTTGCTTACAATACAAAAACAGTAACCATTCAGCAGGTACTCGCTTTACCAACTGAGGCAGAAAGGAGAAAACCTTCAAGATCAACAAACAGCGATGATGTTAAAACTTTTTCAGCTTACCCTAATCCTGCAGTGGGAATTATAAACTTCACACATGCTAAAGCAATAGGAGATGAAAAGATTTTTATTTACAATATGCAGGGTGTAAAGATGCTGGAAACTGCCGTTGCAAAAGGAAGCACAAAGGCTGCTCTTAATATTTCATCTTTAAAGTCCGGTTCTTACCAGGCCGTATATACTAACGGAACAGAAAAAAGTTCGCAGATGGTAGTTATTAAATAATTAATTTTCTTTCCACTCTTTCAGGCACCTGATCCCACGGGTAAAAGTATTCGCCCAATTCAAACTCATCCTGTCATTATCATCCACCACATCATAGTCGAGAAAACCATCATTGGTTTGAAACCGGATGGCCCGGATTGTTTTTTGGGTGAGCTGGTTCAATACCGAATCGTTGGTGCTGAACAAACCATTCACGATGGTGCCCGTTACTAAAAAATTCCCTTTGCAATTGTCGCCCTGCACATTGATCACCTGGCCCTGGGTATGGTCGGTAAAAATAATTTTTGCCTTTGCTCCGGGAGTGAAACAAACGGTTTTATTGAAAACCTCCAACCCGAAATAGACTGCAAAATCCTTACCGCTCCTGAATGCAGTGCAATACAGGTTATTGGTCTCCGTTCCAATAATAGTAAAATTTATTTCGGCCCGGTTTACCTTGGTAACAGTATTGGTGACAGTAGTAATTTTACAACTGTCTTTCTGAGCATATGAATAAAAAGACGGGAATAACAGCAGTGAAAGCGCAATAAAGATTTTCATTCCCCCTAATATACATGGGATTTTATTATTTTCGGTGATGATATTGATCGTGGACGATAAGCAGGAGAATTTGTTCTCACTGCAAAGACTGCTTCAGATTCATAATTTCAAAGTTGACACAGCCAGTTCCGGCGCTGAGGCGTTAAAGAAAATCCTCAGGAACTTTTATGCCCTGATCATACTCGACGTACAAATGCCCGACATGGATGGATTTGAAGTAGCGGAGGCCCTTTCTGGTTACGGAAAATCGAAAGACATTCCTATCATATTTCTGTCTGCGGTAAAGATCAACAAAACCTTTATTACAAGGGGATATCACTCGGGTGGAATCGATTACGTTACAAAACCTTTCGACCCGGATGTGTTGCTGCTGAAGGTGAAAACCTTTTACCGCCTATCCGAACAGCGCAGGGAACTGAACGATATGCAGAACGTTTTGCGGGAAGAGATTGAATTCAGGAAAAAAGCAGAGAAGGAACTTTCGCACAGCATCGAGGAACTGAGATCCATTCTTGAATCGATTCCCCAGATCGCTTATATCACAGATGCTAACGGAATTATTGAATTCGTGAACCAGTTCTGGTATAAATATTCTACCGATAAAAATATTTTTCCGCAGTCTGATAATGAGACGATTTCATTAAAATCGTACATGAATACGGCCATAAAATCTGGTGAACAGCAGGTAGTGGAGGTATGCATCCGCGAACTGAACCATCCGAAATACAGGTACCACCGGCTGAGTATGACACCCGTAAAAAAGGAAGGTCAAACAGTTCGGTGGGTGAATATCCTTACAGACATCCACGACCAGAAAATGGTGAACCAGGTACTTGAACAACGCGTTGCGGAAAGAACAGAAGAATTGTTTAAATTAAATACACAACTCGAGTTAAGTAATAACGATCTGCAGCAATATGCTTCGGTTGCATCGCATGATTTGAAAGAACCACTACGGAAAATTCAGATTTACAGCGACAGGATAAAGATGCAATCCGACAGGAATAACCCTGAAGCGGAAATGTATATGGATAAGGTCATTACTTCTTCACAACGCATGACCATCCTCATCAATGATCTACTGAATTATTCAAGACTTTCGGGTGAAGGACATTTTAAGGTTTCGAATATCAATGACATTTTTGCTGAACTTATTGCCGATCTCGAATTACTGATCGGCGAGAAAAATGCCACTATTAAAGTGAGCAATTTTCCCGAAATGGAAGTGATCCCGGGCCAGATCAGGCAACTGTTTCAGAATATCATCACCAACTCTATTAAATTTTCTAAAAAAGATATTCCACCGGTGATCGAAGTGAACGCCGAAATCATCAATGAAAAAAATACCGAGGGCAATACGGTGAATAATGGAAATTTCTGCCGCATCATTATCACCGACAATGGCATCGGATTTAATGAAATGTATAAAGACAAAATATTTACGATGTTCCAGCGCCTTCATTCAAAAGAAAAGTTTGAAGGAACCGGCATAGGGCTTGCCATTGTAAAAAAGATCATTGAAAAGCACAGCGGGATCATTTCGGTGACCAGCAAGGAAAATGAAGGAACAACCCTTACTCTCGTTCTCCCCGTTTATCAATCCAAATCAATACCTGCCAGAGAAATCAGCCTATCATAATTCAATGCTCATGAAAAATAACTTTAAACGCAATATCATTATTGGATTTGGGTTTTCACTTCTGTTGCTCCTGTTAAGTTCTATCGCCTCATTCATAAGTATTAAAAATTTAATTTCAAGTGCAGGCTGGGTGGGCCACACCAACCAGGCCATAGCTAACCTCGAAAGTGTAAGAAACCTGCTGCTTGAATCCGAAACCAACCAACGCGGATATCTCCTTACAAAAAACCCGGATTTTCTTGCCCCCTACGAGGCAACCCGGCTACTCGTTAAAGAAAAAATAGCCGAGATAAGAACGCTGACGGACGATAATCCACTCCAGCAACAAAATTCCGACCGCCTTGAAAAAATTGTGGAAATAAGACTTGAGACGATGACCGCCGGCGTGCAACTGATCAAAGAGGGTAAGCCAGTAACGGGTGAATTCTTGTTTCGCGGACGCGAGTCGATGATCGCTGCACAAAACATGATAGCCCAGATGGAAGATACGGAACAGATGCTTTTGAGAGATCGTACAAAAACACTTCAGTCTTTTTCTACCTATACCCCCATTCTTATCATTATTGCCGCGCTGTTATCCTTTACGATCACCATATTTTTTTACCTGAAGATCATAACCGATATTAAAATGCGCATAGCGTTACAGGAAGAACTGGTGAAGAAGGATGCGGAAATAAGCAGGCGTATTGAACTTATACAAAGCCTTACTAATAAAATTTCTGCTGGTGATTATACAATCCGGGTCGAGGATGAAGTAAAGGACCTGCTTGGCAGCCTTTCGGGCGACCTTAATAAAATGGCGGAAGCACTTGACTATTCTTTCACTGCGCTTTCCGATAAAGAATGGTTGCAGGCAGGCGTAGCAGGAATCAATAAACAAATGCTCGGTGAGGTAGACCTGGATATCCTGACCTCGAATATCCTGCAATTTGTTGCTGAATATACCGACAGTAAACTTGCAGCATTATATATTGTTGAATCTGGTGAGCAACTTACTCTTGCAAGCGGATTTGCGGTTTCTGATAAAATTCCGCAACATATTAAAGTGGGTGATGGGTTGGTGGGTCAAGCCGCAAAAATGCTGAAGCCGATTTTTATAAATGACATTCCAAAAGGTAATTTCAACATCACTTTTGCCAGCGGGGATTTGAAGCCCGGGAGTGTTATCGCTCTACCGATCATGCATGGGCGAATATTAAAAGGGGTGATGGAGCTCGGTTCAGTATCCGAATACAACAATAATCAAAAAGCATTTTTTAATACTGTTTCGGAACAGGTCGGAATATCTATTAACGCGGCGCAGAACAGGAGAAAATTGCAGGCGCTGCTCGAAGAAACTCAAGCACAATCTGAGGAGCTGCAAATGCAACACAGTGAAATGGAGAATATCAATGAAGAATTAAAATTGCAGTCTCAAAAGCTCCAGGTTTCAGAAGAAGAATTAAAAGTGCAGCAGGAAGAGCTTATGCAAACCAATACCGAACTGGAAGAACGCACTACGCTGCTGGAAGAAAAAAATCAAATGATAGAGGACCGCAACCAGGAAATACAGTTGAAGGCAAAGGAACTGGAACGCACCACGAAATACAAATCGGAGTTCCTCGCGAACATGTCGCACGAGCTC
>JBDTMM010000204.1:0-5055 GCA_039934275.1 Flavitalea sp.
ATTCCTGTCGGATATATATTAAGTCTTGAAGGAGCAGATTCACTATTAACCCCGCAATATCTCGAACGCGCTTATGAATACGGATTGCGCGCTGTTGGCCCAGCGCATTATGGACCCGGCCGTTATGCAAACGGCACAAACGCACAGGGTAAAATGAATGCGAATGGAATTGAATTATTGAAAACAATGGAACGTTTGAATATTATTTTAGACGCAACACATTTATGTGATGATGCATTTTGGCAGGCACTCGATAATTTTCGCGGGCACATATGGGCAAGTCATAATAATTGCAGGAGCATCGTTGATCACAACCGGCAGTACAGTGATGAAATGATAAAAGTTTTGATTGAAAGAAATGCAGTGATCGGTGCCGCATTTGATGCATGGATGATTGTACCTGATTGGCAAAGGGGAATATCCACTCCTGAAAATACCGACTGTATCATGGAAAAAATAATCGATCATATCGACCACATCTGTCAGATTGCAGGAAATACTTTACATGTTGGTATAGGATCCGATCTCGACGGTGGTTACGGAAGGGAACAATCGCCAGCCGATCTCGATACCATCACCGATCTTCAGCAAATAGGCGTTTTATTAAACGCAAGGGGTTATAAAAAAGAGGACATAGAAAATATCATGCACGGAAACTGGTTACGGTTTCTGAGAAACGCGTGGAGCTGAAAAAAAATTATTGAGAAAGTAAATGTCGATCGAGTTCATTGATCTCTGCTTTCGAAAATGCGGAAAGCGAAACAATTCCTAACGCAATATTTCTAAGCTTCGTGATTTGTGAATCTGTGAGAATGAGAAGGTATTTGTAGAAATCGAGATAACTGGATGGTTCTTTCGCTTGCTCTAACATATCCTGCAAATTTCAACAAAGGTACAGGTAAGATTTTTAACAACCCTTGGTTATCGATTTCCTACTTATCAACAACATATCAGACGTTTTTACCTCAACTTAAACTTGAAGAAATCCCACTGTTTGTTTGTAAAATAGGGCTTTCAAAGCCAAATTTGAGCAAACCGTTGTACGCTTCCTTGTTTAAAAAGCAATTTTCGCATTAAACCAGACCTTGGATTATCTATAATTTCAAGAATAAATCAAAGAAAAGAATGGTATTGGTTTTCATAGTTTCATGGCATCGTTATTAATTTGACAGACCAAAATAATTGAGATTGGGTGAATTAAACAATTAATAGTGATTTGCTAGGTAAATTTGCAGGGATAACCTCTAAAGCTTGATTATGACTGTACCATCTTTAGATCACCTCAGGAAATTATTCGAGAATATACGCACCATCGGGTTTTGGGAGCGTTTATTTAGATGGAGAAAGATAAAAGATCAGTTAATAGACGCTGGCACCGACTTGCAAAAAATATTACTCCACACGGATCACGAACACGAAACGCTTGCCCAGTTCAGGTCGGATTTTGCCATACAGGCTGAACTGATCAGCAGTCTTCGCAAACGAAAGGAAGAACTGGAGCTCGAACTATCCGGAATAAAAAACGACAACCGCCACTTCCAGGATCAATTGCAGGAAACCCGCTCCGCAAATACAAGGTTGGTAAAGGAAGATGAATTTAGGAAACAGGAACATTCCACCGCCATTGCTTCGCTCAATAATTTTCAAAAAGACCTTCGGCTTGCGAAAGATATAGAAACAGAAGATAAAAATAAAGCAGCCCTAACGCGGATATTTAAATTGAAAGAAACCTGGAGCAATCACCAGGAATTGGTAAAAAATACCATCAAAAACATTTGCAGCAAGCATACGATCGAATACATGGACAAGGTTCCGTTTAAGGGCGAACCAGATAACACCCTGAAAATTTGCGGCGAATTCGTGATCCTCGATGCAAAAAGTCCCGCGGGCGAAGACCTGAATAATTTCCCATATTATTTAAAGGACCAGGCCGAACGCGCGAAAAAATATACCAAAGAACTAAATGTAAAAAAAGACGTTTTCCTAGTTGTTCCCACAAACACGCTTGAAAAAATTTCGCAGTTTGTATATAAAATGGGCGACTACAATGTGTTTATCGTTTCTCTTGACACACTTGAGCCGCTGATAATTTGCCTGCAGAAAATTGAAGACTATGAATTTCTTGAACAATTAAGCCCTGAAGACCGGGAGAACATTTGCCGGGTGTTGGGCAAATTTGCGCACCTTGCAAAAAGAAGAATACAGATCGATACGTTTTTTATAAAACAGTTTATGGAACTATCCTATAAATGCGAAAGCGACCTGCCCACAGACATCCTGGAAAAAGTGGTGGAGTATGAAAAATCTGAAAAATTAAATCCGCCCACAGAAAAGAGGGCCAAACAGATCAGCCTCAAAGAACTTGAAACCGATACCACCAGGTTACGAAACGAAACGCAAAGCAAGGGCATTGCAGGCATAGAAGAATTAATGTCTGCCGAACTTAATAAACTTCCCTTATACACCGAAGGGTTTTAAAAAAAGAAAAGCTTGTAGAAACAAGCCTTTGAGTATAAATAAGGGTCAAACAGGCGCAACCTACTGACTTGCTGCGCCAAGAGTAACTAAAACAAACTGGTTGCAAATGTGTGTGATTTAATTACACGTTGTTACGCGTTTTTCAAATACAGTAAACAAACCTGTTAAAGCAGTTATTTCAGAATCATTAACTGTTTGAAACCGTTTCAAATGTTATTTCAGGAAAAAGAAGGCTTTCTATTATTAATCTTTTAGCGCATCCGCATTCAGCGAATATTCGCGGTTGTATTTGTTCCGGTATAGTACAGGTGATAGACCCGTTATTTTTTTGAAGGTGGTACGAAATGCTTTTGTATCCGTATAACCCACCTTGTACATCACTTCGTTTACATTTTCCCGCGAATTTTCGAGGCTCATTTTTGCGGCTTCAATTTTTACGCGCTGCATATATTCCACAACAGTATTGGAGGTGGCTTTTTTGAAACGGCGCTCGAGGTTCCTGCGTCCCAATGCAAGCATGGATGCAATCTGATTAATGGTAATTTTTTCCTGGAAATTTTCTTCTATGTACAACTGCGCTTTTTTAACGGCTTCATCTTCATGATCTTTCTGCCCCTTAAAAATAATAAATGGCGACTGGCTGTTTCTTTCAATATCTATCTGAAATGCCTTTGAACAAAATATTGCAATTTCACGGCCCGCATATTTTTCTATCAGGTATAAAATCAGGTTGAGATAAGAAAATGCGCCGCCGCTTGAATAGATGCCGCGTTCATCGGTAATAATCTTATCCTCTACGAGGTTTACTTCCGGGAACATTTTTTTGAAATCGTTTGCAGCCATCCAATGCGTTGCACAGCTTCTTCCATTGATCAAGCCTGTAGAAGCAAGGAGGAATGCGCCTACGCACAAACTCGCCACTTCAGAACCCATGTGGTGCTGTTTTATTATCCAGGGAACAAAGTCATTATTTTCTTTTAAGTTGTTCACCATATCGCCGTCCATCGCCGGAATAATGATAAGGTCCGTTTTTGAAACATCCTTTATCTGTGCGTTGGGGGTAACGAGGTACGTGCCGTTACAAACGGGGATTTCTTTATGAAGTCCTACAAGTTCCACCTTAAACAAGGGCATTTTGCCCAACCGTTTCAGCAGTTCGTTTACTTCGGATAAAACCAGTCGCGGCCCTTCCACGCTGCTTAAAATTGCTCCCATGGGAACCAGGATGGATATGTGTTTCATAAAACTAAATTAGGATTTTGTTCTGTCGTAATCAACCTCATAATTAGTCGCATATACACATTATATTTCTCTAACGGCGTACTTAGATTAGCATGTGCAAACGATTAGTACAAAAAAGATCTCCATGCATGCGCTGATTCTCGCGTATGACCTCCACACCCGGCTTTTCGAAAATGTGATTGATGGACTAACTGAAAAGGACGCTCAAAACCGTTTGAATACAAGGGCCAATCACATCGCCTGGATCGCAGGGAGTATTGTTCACGAACGATTCGAGCTGGCAAATGCATTAAACATTCCAATTATGCAAACCAGCGGCGATTTATTCGAAAATCAAAAGGGAATACAGGATAAAATGAACTATCCCTCGCTGAAAGAATATAAACATGACTGGAAACACATTACACCGGTTTTAAGGGAGGCGCTTGTTAATATCACTACCAGCGAACTGGAAAGCAGAGATCAATACCAAATGCCTGGAGAGAACCTCACTTTTTTTGAAGCCATGGCTTTTATCATCGACAGGGAATCGTACTGCATCGGCCAGATCGGCCTATACAGAAGATTATTGGGATATGAGCCGATGAAGTATGAATAGAATGCGGCTTCTAATGTAAATTACCGGATGGGCAGTGTTGATACTATCGTTCTCCTTTTATTTGTAATTACCTTTCTCGCCATCCTGAGTTATAAGTACCGGTTTCCCTTACCCATATTACTGGTGCTTGCGGGGCTGGTCATCAGTATTTTTCCCAACCTGCCTTCAATTACCATTCAGCCGGAGGTGATCTTTTTAATATTCCTGCCACCCCTTTTGTACCAGGCAGCCTGGAATATGAGCTGGAAAGAATTCAAAGCCAACATCAGGCCCATTACGCTGGCATCGATAGGACTGGTTTTTTTCACAACGGCTTGCATTGGAATTTTGATCCATTACATGATGCCCACCTTCAGCTGGGCGCATTCGTTTTTACTCGGAGCTATCATTTCTCCACCGGATGCCGTGGCCGCAAGTTCCGTTACAAAGGGCCTGGGCCTTCATCCACGCATTATCGCCATTTTAGAAGGTGAGAGTTTACTCAACGATGCGAGTGCACTGATCGCCTATAAATATGCGCTGGCCGTGATATTGGTGGGAAGTTTTTCCTTCCAGAAAGCATCTCTCAACTTCCTCCTGGTTTTTTCTGGCGGCGTTGCCATTGGTTTGGTAGTGGGTTTTTTAATTTATCTGTTGCATAAAAAGTGGGTGAGGGACTCAACGCTCGATGTTACGATCACCTTTTTAACACCATTCGCTGCCTATTTACTGGCAGAACATTTTCACGTATCAGGTGT
>JBDTMM010000205.1:0-5051 GCA_039934275.1 Flavitalea sp.
AGGAGTTTTACTATCCTGCTGTAGTTCGATACCAGGGCATCATTATCTTTCTGAAACTTCACGAGTATTGGATAGGTGATAGAATCTACCACGTTAGAAACAGTGAGCACTGGTATTTCAAATAATCTCCGTGCCTGGTAGTATAATCCTGCCACGGTTACCGAAAAAAATAAACCGATAAGTACCTGGTAAACGTTGGCAAATATGGTATTTATAAAAGACGATAAAAAAAGTCCCAATCCAAAATGCAAAAACTCTTGTAATGACTTGTAAGAAAATTCATAAGTAGGAAGCCACTTGGAATACAACCACAATACGATCATATAAATTATCGAATTGCTTACCTGCAAAATTACCAAAGACCAGATACCGAAGTTTTGGTAAGCGCAAAAAATGCCTATTGCGGTGGATATAATGCTGCCTAAAAGCGATGCCCTGGTATTGTATTTTACTTTCAGCTCGCGTATTAAAAGTTCTTTATGAATAAGCGTAAGCGAATTGATGGGGATAGTAAGACAAAGGACCCGCAAAATATTTGTTACCTGCGGTTCCTTATAAAAAATAGCGATGTAAGGCGCCAGGAAAAATAAAAGGATGTATAGAAAAATGGCTACCAGCACATTGAAATAAAAGAATGTGCTGCAGTCTGCCGTGGTAAGCTTTTCTTTCCTGACCAATCCACCTCCCATACCAAAGTCGATGAACAGGCTGGATAAGCTAATGAATATATACAGCATACTGATCACCCCAAATGCTTTTGGGCCCAGTACTCTGGCTAATACTACCGTGCTGAAGAAAACAATTACGTATTTGCTTACCCTGTCAATAACCGTCCACCTGAGCGCACTGATCGAAAGGTTTTTCGTTTCTATGTCCATTGGTCTCCGTTTTCGCTCACCCGCTTTAAGATTTGGATTGTATTTTGGTTTGTTGTTTATTTCACAAGTCTCTCAATTCCATCGTTAACATACCAACCTACGGCTTCTTTTAAGCCTTCGCGTATGGAATACCTTGGGTGATAGTTTAATAACTGTTTTGCTTTTTCTATAGAAGCAAGAGAATGAGGAATATCGCCCATCCTGTTTGGACCATATTTAATGGTAACTGCTTCAATACCGGAATCAAACTCAGTCAAACTTTCTTTTAAAAGCTCAATAAGTTCGTTGAGAGACGTCTTTTCACCAAAGGCCACATTATACACCTGGTTCACAGCCTGTTCGTTTTGGGTGAACATGGCGCGCATGTTAGCCTGTATCACATTGTCGATATAAGTGAAGTCGCGGGAGAACTCACCGTCGCCATTGATCACGGGGCTTTCATAATTCATTAACTGGTTAACGAATTTTGGTATTACGGCGGCGTATGCGCCAAAAGGATCCTGTCGCTGCCCGAATACATTGAAGTAACGCAGGCCGATGATCTTCATGCCGTATAGTTTTGAAAATACGTCGGAATACAGCTCGTTCACATACTTGGTGACTGCGTAGGGAGATAACGGATTGCCTATTTTATTTTCCACTTTTGGCAATTCGGTACTATCCCCGTAGGTAGAAGACGAAGCGGCGTACACAAATCTTTTGGTCTTTGCTTCTTTACAGGCGAAGAGCATGTTTAAAAAGCCGGAAATGTTTACGTCGTTAGTGGTGATGGGATCTTTTATAGAGCGTGGCACTGAACCCAGTGCGGCCTCATGAAACACATAATCCATTTTGCTAACAGCCATCGCGCAGGTATTATAGTCGCGAATGTCACCTTCGATCAGTTCAAAGTCTGGATGCTCAGCATAGGGGTTTAAATTTCCCCTGTTTCCCGTTGAGAAGTTGTCTAGTACACGAACTTTTTTCGCTTTGTGTTTTATTAAATACTCTACGAGGTTTGATCCGATAAAGCCTGCGCCACCGGTAATTAAAAAGGAAAAGGCAGAGATATCAATATCCTCGTGATAGGAATGATTGTACATGTTTTTGTTTTTGCGTTAGTGTTTGAGATACTTACTTTTTGTCAAGAGGTTTTTCAGTGAGCATCGTTCAATAAGATGGATGCGTTGGTGAATTTGAGAATATTGGTCGCAGAATTCATATTCTTTACTTCTTCCAGCGGGGTATGTCCCTGCCTTACTACAAACAGCGTTGCGGTACACCATTGGGAGATGAGGTATGCGTCGGAAGAAACATTCAGTGGCGAAGAGATCACGATGATCTCATCATAATTTGCCTGAAGTTTAAAGAACAGGTTTGCGAACATTCCATCGAGGAACAGATCCGTTGATTTATTCACATGATCGCCCGTGGGGATGATATAAAGATTGGTATCGATCTTCGACTGTTGTACGATCTTGGAAACATCACTGTTACCAGAAAGCCAGTCGAGCAGACCGGGATTATTACCGGTATTGAAAATAGAATCGAGGTCTGGGTTGGTGACGTCGAGGTTAATAAGAAGCACTTTTTTATTGAGTGCCGTAAAACTGAAAGCGAGGTTTGTTGCTACGAATAATTTTCCTTCGTTAGTAGAAGCCGATGTGATAAGTATCTTATGCTTCTCGGTATCGGGATAATAATAATTTAAAGAGGTTCTTACTTTCCTGAACTCTTCATGTGAGAGGGTATCAATTTCACGGGAGAATTCTATCCTGCGATATTTCTTAATGTGTGACACTTCGCCAATGAAGGGCACATGTGCCCTATCCAATATGTCTTTTCCGCCTGATACCAAAGGTTTATATAAATTCTTTGCATATAGCCATGCGCCAACAACGCCTATGCCCAGGAAAAATGAAATGAGATAGATCAGTTGTTTTTTTGGCTTCACGGGAAGTATGGAAGGTTTTGCAAAATCCACTATCCTGTTGTCTGGTACGGTCGATGCATATGAAAGAGCGGCTTCCTCACGTTTTTGCAACAGGAAGGTATAGATTTCGTTTTTGATGGTTTGCTGACGACTGATCTCCAGCAGTTCTCTTTCTCTTTGAGGGATAGCTTTTAGTGTAGTGGAGAGTTGCCCCCCGGCCATGCTCAGGTTATTTTTACTGATCTCAAGGTTTTTCTTTTGACCGCTGATACTTTCTTTTATGCTTGATTTGATCTTATCTATTTCATTACGAAAGGAAACGGCAATAGGGTTATTTTCTCCAACATTATCTTTCAACCTTGAAAATTCGGCTTCCCGGTTATACAATTTTTCAACAAGTATTGAGAGCTGGGGATCGTTGAGACCAACCATCGAAGGGATCAGTTTTGAATCTTTGTTGGAGTTCACTACGTATGCCTCCAGCTGATTCAGGATAGCTAGCTGAATATTTAATTGCCCAAGATCCTGGTCGTTTCTTCCTGCATTACCGAGATAAAGCTTCCCCTGTTCACTAATGTCCACCACTCCCTTATTGCTTCGATATTGTTGCAGATTTGTTTCAACGGAATGAAGTTCACCTTCTACCAGTTTAATTCTTTCGTCAAGAAAATTAAGCGCATTTTTAGCAAGTCCTGTTTTATCGTTTATGTCAACCCCATTGTACACTTTCATTATTTCATTGAGGATGTCTTCACATCTTTTGGGAACTTCATCCTGGAGCCTTAGATCTATAATGGTAGCAAGTTTATTAGGTACCTGGATGTCGAGTTTCAACAGCAGCGCGTCTGCGACCTTCTGTACCGAAACGAAAGAAAAGAAAAATTCATCCTTACGGTTATAATATTGATAATTGGGATTGGGAACGAATTTAAGATCACCTCTTCCAAAATTTATCCAGGTATTCAATGGATAGGACGTTGCATTCAGCGTAACCAACTGATTATTGCCATCGAATGAAAAATCAAATTTTTCCTGATCCTTTGCTATTAAATGTTCCGGATCGCGCAGCTCAATCGCCACCGGGGAAAAAACATAAGCAGATACTGCCCCCACTTTCACCTTCTTAGAAACAGGGGCATACAATTTTAAATTCTTTACAACTTCATACAATACTGTGCGGGATCTGATCACCTCAATTTCATTCTCCAATATTTTTTTTGTTCCGAATAAATTGAGGGTGGGGGTATTTTTTACTTCCTGTTCCTTTGGTTCGGCCTTAATGAGCATCGACGCCGAGGCTTCATAAATTGGCGTAGCTATATATATATATGCTGCACCAAAAAAAATGAATACAATACTGGATAAAACAAAATAGCGCCAGTAAGAAAGGTAATAGTTAACAATTCCTCCCAGGTTCAATTTACTCATAGTGGTGCATTAATATTTGCGGAATCACAAATGGAAAAAACGGGAGCCATATGCGGTTTGAAAACAGGGCTTCGCCTTCCTCAGTCACATGAACTCAGTTACAATGAAAAATTTCAGCAGGTTTTTTTTGGATCTTAGATGGAGTGGGAATTACACACTTAGGCCAAATGGCATGTGGGTTCCGCGTTGCAGGTTTGCCATTCCCCGAAAGAGATAATTTTTAAAGTCCAAATAAAATCAGGAAAATTGGCGGAATGTCTTGGATGGGATATAGGAAGGTTTAACGTTGGAAGCGCAAAATATTTGCAAAAACCCAATTAAAAAAAACTAATATCAATCAGTTATTTAGCAAAACCAGCATTTCTTCAGAATTACATATATTATAATTAATATTGATGCATATATAAACCGCTCTTATTAAATATTTTATACATCAGTTAGTTTATTTTTATTAAATTATCAAAAGTTTAATCAGTCATTAATTACGCAAAGTACTGGCGAATAGTTTACAATTTAGTTGATGTATATCAAATTCTTAGAAAAAATACTGAACAAAAATAGTGAGAATACGGTAAATGCAGTGTTATTAAACGGTGAAGAAAGGATGCCTGTTATGCATAAAGCTTAAACAAACACATTAAGCAAAATTGTAGTTATTGCTTCATGCTCTGGTCAATAAAATTAAGGAGCTTCTCTCTTCCCATCTTTTTCATAACAGAGGTAACAAAATACATAGGGAGGAACTCCCAGGATTCGAGCATCTTATCAAGAAAGGCGCTCACGTTGGCGCTTACTACTTTTTGGGTTTCTTTATCGGCCTTTGTAAATACCAG
>JBDTMM010000206.1:0-5017 GCA_039934275.1 Flavitalea sp.
TTTATTAGTTTTAAATAAATTGCAAATCCAAGAATTGATGGCACCCAAATACCAACAAATATTGCAGCTTCTTTTTCACCCTTGAACCACATTACCTCAGAAAAAATGAGAGATAAAAAAGCTGAGAGTAACATCAAAATGTCTGTGATTGTAAACTTACTAGTCATGTTCAATTAAGGATTTTTTATTTAAGATAGGTAATATAATCATATTAATATATACATAATTGGTTCTTGAGCCACAAAGCATACCTAGAGGTGGCGCTCACTTTTTTAAAACCACGAACGCTAACTCAATTTATAGCAGGAAAGTTCATTCACAATTGATGAGGGAATCCTATCCAGCTTTCATTTCATATTGCAGGGTTAAACAATTATTATCCATAATTTTCAATTATTAAACAATTATCTGTCAAAAATGTTTACTCCTTTAATAAATTAATTCACCTGAATGGCAGCTTACACTATTTCAGACATAGAATCATGGGAACGTTTTTACCGGTCTAACCTTATCAATAGCCTTACAGGCTTTAAGTCTGTAAACCTTATTGGAACAGTAAACGAGCTGGGGCATATCAACCTGGGCATTTTCAGCAGTATTGTTCATATCGGTTCTAATCCGCCGTTGGTTGGATATATTAACCGGCCAGTAAAAGCGGCGCCGCATACGCTGGCTAATATCCAGGCAACGGGAATTTACACTATCAATCATATCCATCCTTCTTTTGTGCACCGGGCCCATCAAACAAGTGCAAAGTATGAAGCCGGAACAAGTGAGTTTGCGGAAGTGGGACTAACACCGCAGTTTCACGATAATATTCCTGCACCTTTTGTAAAAGAAAGCAGCATTAAGTATGCACTATCACTTGAGGAAATTATTCCAATTAAATTAAATGACACCTTTCTTGTCATTGGGAGAATTTTTTCCATAGAAGTTGACAATGAGGTAATTTCTGAAGATGGTTTTCTTCGTCTCGATAAAGCAGGCTCCATCTGCAGTAATGGCATTGACGGATACTATACCACTGAATTAATTAAACGCTATTCGTATGCAAAGCCAGGTATCCAACCAAAAACGATAAGTTAGTTGCGCAGTTTTCAGCACGCTAAAGCTTTTGCTCATGCAATTATTATTATAGGTGTCCTTAAATAAAAAGAAAAGACACCATCATTGGAATTTCCGTTGACAGTGTCTCTTAATAGTAGTTAGTAGTATTAATAATACTTACGCTACAGTACTTTTTTCCAACAGGGCTAATAATTTTTGGGCGGCTTCTTTACTGCTTGCAGGATTTTGGCCGGTTATAAGCATGCCGTCTTTTACAACGTAAGAACTCCAATCGCTGCCGCTTGAATATTTGCCTCCCTTTGCTTTGAGCTCTTCTTCCAGCAAATAAGGCACTACCTTAGTCAGCCCAACGGCCTCTTCTTCACTGTTTGTAAAGCCGGTTACTTTTTTCCCTTTAAGCAATGGCTCGCCCTTTTCATCCTTAACATTTAACAATGCCGCTGGTGCATGGCAGACTGCCGCCACGGGCTTGCCCGCAGACCAGAAATTTTGTATCAATTTTATAGAATCATTATTCTTGAAGAGATCCCACAATGGTCCGTGCCCTCCGGGATAAAAGACAGCGTCAAAATCTGCCGCATTCACTTCTCCAAGTTTTTTAGTGTGCGCTACTTTTTGCTTCAATTCTTCATCTGCATAGTACCGCTTCGTTGCCTCAGTTTGAGCATCCGGCGCCTCACTCTTTGGATCTATAGGCGGCTGACCACCTTTTGGTGATGCCAGTGTTACCTCAACACCCTCATCGGCCATTACGTAATAGGGCGCCGCAAACTCTTCCACCCAAAACCCGGTCTTCTTTCCGGTATCTCCCAACTCACTATGGGAGGTTAAAACAAATAATACTTTCATGATATTAATTTTTTTGTAAAATATAAATGCCGCAGATGCAACTTTGCATAGCTTTCAATTAACTAAACAAACAAGGTGCCGGGATCAGAAATCAAAAGCGTATGCAAGTAGTATTGTTTATTATTTCAATGGTAAGTATAGGGTTTTTCTTATTTGCCGTAATGAAAAAGAAGGTTCCTCTAAAACAACCCAGTATTGAAAATGAAAAAAAGATATTAAGCCAGCATGTTTTATTCTACCAGAAATTAAAGGATGAAGAAAAATCCAGGTTTGAAGCAGCTTTGCAAAAGTTTTTAACGACTGTGAAAATAACCGGTGTAAATGCAACTGTTGAGGACATCGACCGGGTTTTTGTAGCAGCAGCGGCCATTATACCCATTTTCGCATTTAAAGATTGGGAATACAGGTACATACATGAAGTATTATTATATCCAGATTCTTTTAACAATGAGTACATGTTAAAAGGTCCCGGTCGCAATACCCTGGGCATGGTTGGAAATGGGCCTATGCAATATGTTATGATTTTATCGCAACATGACCTGAGAAATGGTTTTCTAAATCAATCAGATAAATTAAATACCGGCATACATGAATTTGTGCACCTGGTGGATAAAGAAGACGGCTATACAGACGGGCTGCCAGAATCGCTTATAGCGCATGAATATGCCCTGCCCTGGTTAAAAAGAATTCACCAGGAAATACAGCAAATAAAAAAGGGAAAGTCGGATATTGACCCTTACGGTGCCACCAATGAAGCAGAATTTTTTGCAGTAGCTGCTGAGTATTTTTTTGAACAGCCTCATTTGATGCAGCAAAAGCACCCTCAGTTATTTGATATGCTTAAACAAATATTTACGCCGGGTACGGCAACTTCAAGTAAGTAGCGTTCTTTATTTATGTATACAGGTTCAGGATTATTGTAATTGCCTGATTGTTTAAATATGCTGACAACCATTCGTTTGATTTCTTTTATTATTATTTAATCCCGTCCGAATTGAATGATTTCATCCGTGTTTTCGTCCTCTGTTGCTGCTGATTTAAAGCCTTTGACGATCAGGTAGATACCCAGCGAAAACTCAAACAACGCAACAGGAACTGCGAACAGCGCAGTTGTAGGGTCATGCTGACCAATGACTCCGAACAGCACACAGATGTCGCCAGCAATGAGCAAGGGGCCACCTATGAGTCCGATTATTGAAAGACCACGAGGCACCAGGCGTGACTGGTACAATAAAAAGCCCAGCAATAGGTCGTTAACTGCGGGCATGAAGCTCTGCCCGATAAGGAAAATTCGATCATACATGATCACAAGAGTTCTGCTGCTGACCAGTGCGTCGGCACCCGCTGCAGTCTGCCGCAGGGTTACAACCGTCAGGAGGAACATCACGCCAGCGAAGATGGTGCCGGCTTCCAAAACCCGGAAACCCACCAACCCCAGCGCAGCTCCTGCGTTCTGCTTCCTGAGTATTGGGTATAGTGCTGCTGCAGTACCTATACCTGCGAGGGCCACAATGATCTCGAGAATGCCGCCAATTATGACTGAAGTATCCGGACCCGGACCGAGGATGTAGTTTGGGTTATGTACTGAGCTGTAGAGAACCAGCGTAGGAATCGAAACGAAAGTAAGCAGGTAGAGCACGCCAGCGGTCAGTGCGGTTTTCCTTGTTGAACTCATCGGCTCTGGTTTCGCTGAAACAGCGTTTACTACTACGACTTTTCGATCTGAATTTATTCTTTTCATTTAATAAAATGGATAACGTACCTGAACGAATTATTTCTATGAATGCTCTTTTGTTCCAAATGGATTTTTCTTCCAGGGTTTGAAAAGAAGTAAGCTGATGTTTAGTGCGCGATTATATCGTTCTTCTTCCCTCGATATATTAGTTAGCCCATAAACATAACGTGCATCCAGTGCCAGGGGGAATTTCTTAATACGAAAAACATAGCCGGCACCCGCCTGTGCACCCATCTCCCATCTTTTAAAACCGTTTGCAGTGTTGGCAAAGGAAACGTTTGTCGATTTTTCAGGGATTGCTTGTGAGCCCCCTGTTTTCACATGGCCAGCAAAAGTATAGGCAACATAAGGCCCCGAATTAAGGTAAAGCCTACCCAATTGAAAACGTGCCAGAACAGGCATCTCAGCCGTGTATAATCGAAGTGTTGATTGATGTACAGTGAATGAGTTACCTGTTTTTAGCGTTCCGCCTTTCATCATAAAATACGTTTCAGCAACAATTGAAAACACGGGTGTTATCCCTGCCTGGAATGATGCACCAAGCTGCACACCGGCAACATTTTTTTTATACGATTGCAGGGCCCTGTTTGATTTTCCATAATTAAAATTTGTGGTTACCGCATTTGCAAGCAGGTTAAAACGGGTGGTTTGTGAATACGAGTCGAATGCCATTAAAGAAAATACCAATGCAATAGCCATTGTTCTTTTAGAGGCCCTTAACGTTTGTGTCATGATTGTTTGATTTGATAATGAATGGTTTATTTTTTAATCATGACAAAAGTATATGAAGGAGAAAGGCCTTACAATTCAGCTATGCAAAGGAGGTGAAGATGTCGGTGAAATGTGGATTTTATTCTGCCAACCGATTGTGGAATTATGATTTGGCGTTGATGAGTTGAAAGAAAAACTCCTTGTAGGTTTCTGAAATAGGGATCATTTGATCCGCAATTTTTATTCTGCTACGCTCGATAGATTCAATCTTATTTAGCGCAACCATGTACGACTTGTGCACCCGGCATACAACACCTGAAGGAATCAATTTCTCTAACTCGCCGAAGTTTTGTAAAGTCATAATCTTCTTATTCACCGTATGAATTTTTAGGTAATCCCTCATCCCTTCAATGTAAACAATTTCATCAAGCATGATTTTTTCCAACCGGTTTTCCGTTTTTACAAAAATAAAATCCGGCTGAGCATCTGAATTACGATTAGCTAGATTTTCATGCGCTTTATTTACAGCCTGCAAAAAACGATTAAACGCAAAGGGCTTTAGAAGATAGTCGGTGATTTGCAGTTCGTACCCTTTTAAGGCATATTCCTGGTAAGCAGTAGTAATGATAACCTGGCTGGTTATTTTAGAGCTTT
>JBDTMM010000207.1:0-4998 GCA_039934275.1 Flavitalea sp.
CGCAAAGAACGCAAAGGTAAATATCAAAGTATGGGCGTATTAATCGCTGTAGACTGGGCATATATTTTAGAAAAACTGGTGCTTATCGTAAGCATTGTTTCTATTTCACTCGTCATTGCGATGTATGAAACCTATGCCGAAAGAAAAGTGGCCGCCGTTATGCAGGACCGCCGCGGACCAAACAGGGCAGGCCCTTTCGGAATATTGCAACCCCTTGCAGATGGATTGAAACTGTTCATGAAAGAAGAGATCATTCCAACCTCCTCCAATAAATTTCTTTTCGTATTGGGCCCTTGTCTCGCGATGATGACCGCAATGATGACATCTGCTGTTATTCCCTGGGGTGACAGAATCCATTTCACACTATTCGGACAGGACAGGTATATCAATTTACAAATTGCAGATATCAACATCGGCATCCTGTACATTTTCGGTGTGGTGAGCATGGGTGTATATGGAATTATGATTGGCGGATGGGCATCGAACAATAAATTTTCTTTGATCGCCGCATTACGTGGCGCATCGCAGGTAATTTCTTATGAACTGCCGATGGGCCTTTCCCTGATCGCTTTATTAATGCTCACGGGTTCGCTCAAAATGAGTGTGATCATGGGCAACCAGCTAGACAGCTGGTATTACGTGGCTTACCAGCCGTTAGGATTTTTCATATTCCTGATCTGCGCATTTGCAGAATGTAACAGAACGCCATTCGACCTTCCCGAAGCGGAAAACGAATTGAACTTCGGGTACCACCAGGAGTATTCGAGCATGAAACTGGGATTTTATCTTTTTGCAGAATATATCAATATGTTCATCAGCAGCGCCGTGATGGTAACGCTGTTCTGGGGTGGTTATGATATTCCTTTTGTAAGCGACGCAAATTTGCTGCACAAAGTGGGCTATAACCTGATGGCCATTTTCCAGGGGCTGAGCATGTTTATAAAAGTGGCCATCTTCATTTTCGTATTCATGTGGGTGAGATGGACCATACCGAGGTTCAGGTACGATCAGTTAATGAATCTTGGATGGAAAACATTAGTGCCGTTGTCGCTGATTAATATGGTAATCACAGCGTTACTAATTTTGTTGAAACAGAATGGTTGGCATTTTTAACTAATTTTGATGATGCAGTCACTAACAAACAGGGCAAGACCGGTGGATAGAAAGCCAATGACATGGCTGGAGAGGCTGTATGTTTGGAACATAGCCAGGGGAATGATCATTACCATGAAGCACGTCTTCATGAGAAAAGCCACGATCAGTTATCCCGAACAAAAAAGAGAATTCAGTCCCGTATTCAGGGGTTTGCAGGTACTTAACCGCGATGAAGACGGTCGTGAGAATTGCACCGCATGCGGATTGTGCGCTGTGGCCTGCCCCGCAGAGGCGATCACCATGGAGGCAGCGGAAAGACAACCAGGCGAAGAGCACCTGTACCGTGAAGAAAAATATGCCGCCAAATACGAGATCAACATGCTCCGTTGCATCTTTTGTGGATTGTGTGAAGAAGCCTGCCCTAAAGATGCAGTGTACCTCAGCGAAACGTTTGCACCTTCCAACTACCAGCGTAAAGGTTTTATATATGGAAAAGAGGATCTGCTGATCCCTCACCCAAAAGAAAATCCCGAAGAATATAAAAAAGCGCTGGGTAGCCGCGGCAAGAAGGCAATCAATTGATCGTATGACTGTAACCGATGTATTATTTTATTCCTTAAGCACACTTGCAGTTGGCAGCGCCATTTTGGTGGTGCTTAGCAAAAACCCCGTGCACAGTGTGTTGTGGCTGATCGTTACTTTTTTTGCCATCAGCGGGCACTATATATTAATGAACGCGCAATTTCTTGGGATCGTAAACATCATAGTGTATGCGGGGGCCATAATGGTGTTATTTCTTTTTGTGATCATGCTCATGAACCTGAATTCGGATATGGAGCCTCAGAAGAATAAATGGTTAAGGCTCGCCGGAATTGTTGCGGGTGGATGTTTGTTGCTGGTGCTGGTTGCCGCATTGAAAAATGCCGAAGTAAAAGGAATGGGTGTGGAAGTTAATACAGGCGATATAGGGTTGATACAAAACCTTGGAAAGGCACTGTTCACCGATTACGTTGTTCCCTTTGAAATAAGCAGTATTTTGTTTTTAAGCGCCATGGTAGGTGCCGTGGTGATTGGGAAGAAGTAAATATTAATTAGATAATTCTCAGATTTTAATATGCCGATAGAACGCTACATCTTTTTATCCATCGCTTTATTTTGCATAGGGATTGCAGGAGTGCTGATACGCCGCAATGCGATCATCGTATTTATGTGTATAGAGATAATGCTGAACTCCGTTAATTTATTGCTCGTTGCCTTTTCAAAGATGTACCACCTTAAAAATGGCGCAATGGATGTATCCGCCGGTATCGACGGACAACTATTCGTGTTTTTTATAATGGTGGTGGCTGCGGCAGAAGTGAGCGTAGGGCTTGCGATAATTGTGATGATGTACAGAAATGTACATTCGGTTGATATTAACTTCCTGAACAGGCTTAAACATTAATTAATTAGCGGATGACCCCGAGCAAACACAAACTTTATACAATAGGATATGACCCCGCGAGGAGCCATCCGACAATTAAATTAAATTATTAGCGGATGAACCAACTTGTTTACCTGGTCCCTTTATTTCCACTGATCGGGTTTCTTATTAACGGCCTCCTCAGAAAGTCTTTATCAAAATCGCTTTCAGGTGTGATAGGTAGCGGAATGATACTCGCGTCATTCCTCGTTTCTTTGTTGCTGTTCAATGGCGTAAGAACCGGAACCATTTATAAAACCAGCCTGTTCGATTTTATTACCGTGGGTAAATTGTCCATTCCCTTCGAATTTCAGATCGATCAGTTGTCATCCCTTTTCTTACTAATTATTACCGGAGTCGGTTTTTTGATACATGTGTATTCTACCGCGTATATGCAATCTGAAAGAAACGAACACTTCGCGCGATATTTTGCTTACCTGAATTTATTTGTGTTCTCCATGCTGCTGCTGGTAATGGGCTCGAATTTCGTGATCATGTTCATTGGCTGGGAAGGCGTGGGGCTTTGTTCTTATTTATTAATAGGCTTCTGGTTCAAGAATAATTCCTACAACAACGCTGCAAAGAAGGCCTTCATCATGAACCGCATTGGCGACTTCGGCTTTTTGCTCGCGATATTCTGGATGATCCAGAAATTCAGCTCAGTAGATTTTACCACGGTATTTTCAAAAGCCGCAGAAATGCCTTTAGGCACCGCGGCACTTACAGGAATAACTTTGTTATTATTTGTGGGCGCCACAGGTAAATCGGCGCAGATCCCTTTATACACCTGGCTGCCGGATGCAATGGCTGGTCCAACGCCTGTGTCTGCACTGATACATGCGGCAACGATGGTAACGGCAGGCATTTACATGATCGCGAGGAGCAACGTGATGTACACCCTTTCTCCCATCACCTTAACAGTAGTTGCAATAACAGGTTTGGCCACCGCAATATTCGCAGGTACGATAGCATTGAAACAAAACGACATTAAAAAAGTACTGGCCTATTCCACCGTGAGCCAGTTGGGATATATGTTCCTTGGTTTGGGAGCCGGTGCTTATTCGAGTGCGGTGTTCCATGTAATGACCCATGCATTTTTCAAAGCATTATTATTTCTTGGTGCGGGTTCCGTGATACACGCTATGCACCACGAGCAGGACATCAGGAACATGGGCGGATTAAAAAAACACCTTCCCATTACGCATATTACTTTTTTAATAGGATGTATCGCCATTTCGGGAATACCTCCTTTCTCCGGCTTCTTTTCAAAAGATGAAATATTAACCGCGGCCTTCTCGGTAAATAAAGTGTACTGGATCATCGGTGTGCTTGGTGCATTTTTAACAGCGTGGTATATGTTTCGTTTGTATGCCACAACCTTTCTCGGAAAATTTCGGGGTACCGATGAACAGCAATCTCATTTGCACGAAAGTTCCTCTGCGATTACCATTCCCCTGATCATTCTCGCAATATTATCCATTGCCGGCGGATGGATCGGAATTCCTGAATTGTTCGCACCGAATTCACACGCGCTCGAACATTTTCTCGATCCCATATTTGCAAAGTCTAACGAATTAAAAGGAATTCATCCGCTCGCGCATTCTACAGAATGGATATTGCTGGCGGTTTCAGTGGTCGGTGCAACGCTTGTTTCGGTAATAGCATGGGCGAGATATAGCAGGAAACCCGACCTGCAGGAAGCAACGGGACTGGGCAAAGTGCTCGAAAATAAATGGTATGTAGATGAATTGTACGATAAGATAATTGTAAAACCAGTGTATGCGATAGGAAAATTCTTTAATCAGCAGATTGAGAAGAACCTGATCGACTGGACGGTGAACGGCACGGGAAGGATGGTGCAGTACGGTAGCCGCCAGATGCGCTGGATACAAAGCGGCCAGGTGGGCAGTTATGTATTGCTGATGGTGCTTGGCATGCTGGTATTTTTTGTTGTACAGTTCTTTATTAAAAAGTAAGTAATGATACCTGTTTTACTCATAGCGGTTCCATTTTTGAGCGGTGTGCTTTCTTTCTTCATCAAATCGGAGAGAAGCGCAAGGATGTGGTCATTGGGTTCATCGGTAATTACACTGGCTATTACACTCGTTGGATTATTTGTGGCGGATACTCACGCCAACCTATATTCGAACATTGAATGGATGGGTGCTTTGGGAAGCAGTTTTTCTGTGGGTATAGATGGAATGGGCAAAATAGTATGTTTGCTTACTGCGGTTTCTTACCCAGTGATCTTTACGGCAGTGTACCACCACGGTTATTCAAAGCCCAATAGTTTTTATGGGCTGATGTTATTGATGCAGGCCGGTTTAATGGGTGTGTTCGTATCGTTTGATGCATTATTATTTTATTTTTTCTGGGAACTTGCATTGATACCTGCCTATTTTCTGTGTTCGATCTGGGGCGGAGAAAAACGCATTGCGGTT
>JBDTMM010000208.1:0-4987 GCA_039934275.1 Flavitalea sp.
CGCTTGTATAGAAGTGATGGCACCGGTATTTGTATAAGCGATGCGCTCTTCCAATTCCGAAAGTTCTGTTCCCATAGTGGGTTGATAGCCAAGCCTGGAGGGCATTTGACCCATTAATCCAGACACTTCCATACCTGCCTGTATAAAGCGAAAAATATTATCTATCAGCAATAGCACGTCGCGATGTTCATCATCGCGAAAATATTCAGCCATTGTAAGCGCCGCATGGCCTACACGAAAACGGGCACCGGGCGGTTCATTCATTTGCCCGAAAACCATTACCATATCTTTTAACAAGCCGGCCTCTTTCATGGCGTTGTACAATTCATTTCCTTCGCGGCAACGTTCCCCGATGCCGCAGAACATACTCACGCCTTTGTTGTGCCCAACCATGTTATGGATCATCTCAGTGAGCAACACCGTTTTGCCAACTCCCGCGCCACCAAACAAACCTGCTTTGCCACCACGTTCCAGTGGTATCAATACATCAATGGCTTTAATGCCTGTTACAAAAACTTCAGACTTGGTGGAACGGCTTGCCAAAGGCGGTGGTGATTGGTGCACATTGCGCTGCTGCATTTTCGGCAATGGGTCAAGATGATCAATGGTGTTGCCAAATACATCGAACATCCGGCCAATAATTTCCTTACCAACAGGAACTGTGAGTTCTGTGTTGTTTGTTTCAACTGCCATACCTCTTGCCAATCCCTGGGTAGGATTTAAGGCAATGCCACGAACTCTATGATCATCCAGTTGCGACAATACTTCTATGGATATTTCTTTATTCTTTCCGGAATGTAATAACGTGTAAATAGCCGGTAAATTATTTTCAAAAGTTACCTCTACCACACTGCCACGAATGGAAACAATTTTTCCATATTGTAGTTTTTCAGGAGAAGTATTTTCTGCTACTTTCATGTATTATGGTTCGAAGATTATTGTGAGAGCTTTCTATTTGTCGGCACTGCCAAACACTTTGTAAGCTTTCAGTATTTCATCTAATTTGAAATGGTGCGTAATTAATTTATTGGGTTGCAGCTTACCAGATGATACTGTTTTAACAGCATGGGTGTTGTGTTTGTATTTACCAAACCCATGGTTGAAGAACTAACCGGAAGCGAAACCACATTCAGATAACCAACCAGATATAATTCATTCCACAGAAATTGTAGGTGTTATGACCGCTGGTTGGTTTCTCAAGCAATCTATCTGTAATTACATGTTTGAGGAACATGTTAGAATTGTTCAACAGTTTTTCGAAGCCATTCTACTGCGTCTTCAATACAACCTGACCATTGGGATATTGAACATTGCCATCATTTTCCGAGGTAATAAAAAAACCAGTAGGAAATGTTGTGCTTACCGTTCCCAAAGAACTCTTTAAAGTATTGGAGAGAAAGCCGCTGGATGTTTTAATTTGCCCTATATTCTTTGCTGAATTATTATCTGTGTTCATCCACACTACATAAATATCCTTGGGTGGATTTAGCCTGTCGGGGCTTGCAAGGCGTATTATTTTCAGATCGATCTTGTAGTTGTTATTCTTGTCCTTTTTAATTTTTACCGTACCTTCTGCGGCAGGGACAACGGAGGATGTTTGAAAAGACATTTTTTTTGCACAGGAACTACAAAAGAGGATGACAAGTATTGCTGGAATAAGCAAATAAATACCTCTTACAGAACTATACTTCAATACGCAGCCTTTTTTATCTTCCAGGGCCTTTTCAACGATGATGGACAAGGGCGCTAAATCTTGAAAGGGTTTATTAAAGTGTCCTTTTGTGTGAAAATCATTCGTAAAATTGTCTACTGATACATTGTCCATAATTGATTATTTAAAAATGAAGGAACCGGCGTTTGTAATTTTTTTAATTTCATTTTTCACTTTATCGTGGCAAATGTGTTAAGATCGCCAATTCCCAGAATAAGTGTTTGAAATAAGGCTGGGTATATTAGAATACCTCGATTGGTAAAAATTATGCGATTACATCTCATTTTAAACTTACTGAATTAAAATGCTGGTGTTTCTGTATTGAAAAAACGACCACTTTATAAAGGTAGTTTGAGTGTTACCTTGATATCTTACACAATCCGGGGAATAAGTTACATAAATCACATGTGTGAAGTGATCTGGATATAGCTGTACTAATTATTTTACATTACCGATATAATGATGTTGTTCACTTTTAATTTTATCATTCTTCGTAACCGCTTTTGATAACTGTTGAAATCATTTTGAATTGAACATTGGCACTAAAATGATGTTTCGTATGTGCAGGAATAATAATTGCTTCACCTAATTTTAACTTATAATCTTTGTCCGCTATCCTAAGTTCAGCAGCCCCATCAATAATTTGAATATAATTATCAAATGGCGACGTTTTCTCTGCTAATTCTTCTCCTGTATCAAAAGAGGAAACAGTTACGTTGCCAGTTGCTTTTTTGATGATTGTTTTACTTACCACTGCATTGGACATGTATTCAATAATTTCAACAACAATATGTACTTTTGCTTTTTCAATCTCGTCAGAACCTTTATCAATTTTGATGGAATTTGTTGTCATAGTTTGCTTTTTTGCTCATGACCAATGGGTACATTTAAAACCAACAGATTTTAAGAAGTACTAAGGCTGCAAAGTTGAGTTGAATGAAAATCTAAAGCGTTACAGATGAACAAAAAAAGCTTACATAAATTACAGGTTTTCTAAGTTGCTCTGCCGTTTTTGCTTTAGCTTCTTGAAATAGGAAGGAGACAATCCCGTAATCTTTTTGAATTGGTTTGATAAATGGGCAACACTGCTGTAATGAAGCTTATAAGAAATTTCTGTCAGATTTAATTCATCATATAGTAGTAATTCCTTTACTTTTTCAATTTTGTGCATAATAATGAAATGCTGTATTGTAATGCCTTTCACCTCGGAAAAAGTATTAGAGAGATAGGTATAATCGTGGTGTAATTTTTCGCTGATATAATCGGAATAATTCACCTCAGGCAATTCTTCTGTATAATGAATCATTTCTACAATCACATCTTTTATTTTCTCAATTAAAATGCTTTTTTTGTCATCCAGCAGTTCTAGCCCTGAACGTAGGAGGTTTTTTTTTAGTTGATTGCGTTGCTTCGGGGTAATTTCTTCGAAGATATCAACCATTCCCAAATCAACAGTTAAGTAGTGTAATCCAAGCTTCTTCAGCTCCTCTTTTACCATCATTTTGCAACGAAGGCTAACCATGTATTTTATATATAGTTTCAATAGCTGCTAAAAATTTTGTAAAGGTACTCAAATAAATGCTTTTTTTATCAGTTGGTGAGTAAAAGCAATATGATCCGCTAATTTCTACTGTCATAAACGCTTTACAATATGGCTTCACCTATTACCTGCCCAGGATGCAACTAAGATTTCGATGGATGATGATACTTTACTATTGGTGTCCTTTAGTATCGCGTTGGGAAATTATGCAAGGCGTGTTTTTAGTTCAGGCACTCCCATAAATGATTTCGGAATTAAAGTGAGCCCACTGGCTTCTTTTTCAAAGTAGGAGCGGGCCAAACTAAACTTGAAGCACAAATAAAATAAGACGAGGAGCAATCGTACATCGATTTTCAATACAATGCATCGCTTGTCCATCGAATTACGGGTATTATACTGAATGATATTTTAATGTCTTTTGAAATATTGAATAACCTTTTCGTGTTTCTTCGATATTGTCGGCGAATTTAAAGTGTTGCACTGTTGATACTTTTTTTGGCCCATGGATCTGCTTTGCACGAATGCAGACGATATTCGTCTGATTTTAATTTTCAGTCATGAGATTTTTCTTTAAATAGTAAAGAAAATTACCACACCAATTTAAATTTCAGCGTATTTCCCCGTTGTTATTTTTCATTTGATTGAAATAGGAACTTCCAGGTTTTCCCATTTAAGCACTACTCCATTTTTATTTACCTCATAGACCAAACTTTCATTCATTTTGGTAGATTTCTTCGGTTTTACTGTTGCCACTAAAACATCATTTGCCGGTTTACGGGTTGTTTCCCCTGATCCTTCAATTCCCCACTGACCTGTTTGTGAATTAATAATTACCTGCCATTCTTTTTCTCCGGGGATGGTGTACAAACTATATTTTCCTGCAGGAAGTTTTTTCCCGTGAATGGTTAGTGCTTTATCTGTTTCCAGCTGCGTTGCTTCATTTGCACCTGAGCGCCATACTTTATCGTAAGGGACAAGGTCTCCCCAAATCTTTCTTCCTTTCACTGAAGGACTTCCGTAGCTGATGGTTACAGTAGCCCCATTGATTTTACCCGTTGCCGTTTTTTTAGGACTTTCTCGGGGAGCTTTGTTTTGTGCATTTAAATTTGATATCCCGGCAAATACAAAACAGGTTGAAAGTAACAGCGCGTAAGATAATTTGAGTTTCATAAAAAGATTTTTATTTTAATGATTGAATCCTTTGAGGTGTTTTCTATGCCGCCTTTGAACTATTTCCAGGATTTGCCAGCGCTGTTTTGATCTTTAGAAAACTGATGGTGACTATTGTCAGCAGGACGGCAAACTACCTTATAAAGGTAAATAACTGTTTACACAGCCATGAAGTTAAAGAATATGGCAGACTGAAATGGCAAAGCATGCCAAAGTCAAAAATAATTTTGGGTTTCCATTGGGCCTGATAGAAGAAACAGGGTGGGGGATAGATTTTAGTTTGAAAACGAGATTCAAGCGATGGAGCTGGTGCACAGATATGGGAATCAAGTTTGTGCACGGATGGATTAATCCGAACAAATATTATGCGGATAAGGATAACAGACTCCTTTGTGGTGATAGGGGAGAAGTGAATGCTGTTACGCAAAGGCGATCAGTTATGGCTATTGCTGAGAATGAATTCCCACTTTATTTCCCTCAGTATCTTTTATAAAAGCCATGTAACCGATCTCCGGGGTGATCTGCGTTTTAGGCAATAGTATTTGTCCACCCATTTCTTCCGCCTT
>JBDTMM010000209.1:0-4983 GCA_039934275.1 Flavitalea sp.
TTCCTATATCGCCTGTAGAAATATTTTGAGGTTGCTCTCCTGCAATGCCTGCATTGTTGATTAACACATCTAATTTTTGCATTTTGTTTTCTATTTCTTGCCTTGCAGATTTTATAGAATTTATGTCTGTTATGTCTATTTCAACATCGTCAATATTGGCAAGTCCCATTTCCTTTAATTTATCTGCAGCCTTAATTCCGTTTGCTTTGTCTCGACTGCCTAAGTAAACGTAAATCCAAGTTCAGCCAATTGTTTAGCTGTTTCTAAACCAACCCCTTATTTGCCCCTGTTATTAAAACTACTTTCATTTTTTTCTATTTGTATTATTTATTGTGTGTCTTAAAGGACAGCTTCTGTTTGTTAATTTCCGCTTTCATTATCTCATTGGTCCATTCTATTGGACTTAAGGTATTCAATGCTTCATGCCTGTACGATTTTTCAACCGAAAATAATGATGATTGGTGAAAAATAGTATAGGCAAAGTATACTCCACAAAGACAAATGATGACGTTGCTACATAAGATACTTTTATGTAAAATATTCCCTTCGCGCTAAGAAAACGTAGCGGGAGAGAAAAATAAGACTACACAATCACAAACAAAAAAAGGAAGGATCGCTCCTTCCTTTTGATTTTAATATTTTATATTGATTTGATGAATGATGAATAAAGTTTAGTGAATCTTATCTACGTTATTAAACTTGTCGGTGTACAATGCTGACTTATCGGCAACCTGTTTCTGATCGTAGATGTTTATCAAAAGGTCATATGAATCCTTCAGGAATTGTTTTTCTTCCATCTTCAATTTACCCTGACCTCCTAATAATTCATCAATTTTTGTAAACTGTTCGATAGCACTGTCAAATTTCTTTGACGACTGCTGACGAAGATCCTCTTTTGTTTTTAACTGATCAGGCGTCAGTTTTACTTTGCCCGCTGGTTTTATTTTTTTATTCCTGGCAACAATATCTACTCCCTGATTATAATATATCTGCCCCAATAACATTCTTGAATTTGGATATTTCGGATCCAGTTCAATACTTTTCTGTGCAGTGGTGATCGCTTTTTCAGTCAGTTCGGGTGCATTTGCCGGCCTCTTGGTACTGTCTTCATCATACGCCGATTTATATAATTCAACGGCATAGTTGAAGAAGTATAAAGAATTAGTAGGATTTGCTTTTGTAACCTCTTCGTACTTGGAAAATAACTCTTCTTTTGAACCCTTTTCGCTAAGCATGTTTACTTCAAAACCCAACCAGAATGGATCATCTGGATATACTTCCTTTCCAAGTGTGATATATTTTTTCGCCAGTTCAAGATCATTCTTTTGTTTGTAATGATCTGCGAGCCATTTGTAAATGGATTCATACCCCTGCCCCTTCGCTTTGTTTTCGGCAATCCTTGCATAATAAGTTGCAGCGGTATCCAGTTTATTTGCTTTTTCTGCAGAGATACCTGCATACAAAACCGAAATGGTGTCGAGGGTGATATTATTTGTCCATTTTTCTTTTACAAGCAGGTCGAATACATCCAGTGAACCCTTGAAACCGATAAATGCATCATTATAATTTCCTGCATTGTAATAAGTCGCCGCCTCTTTTGAATACCCTGAATACAGGTCGGTCAAAGGTTTGCGGTTATCCAGTGTCATCAGGATAAATCTTTTTGATGAGTCCTTTACCTGTTCTTCAAGAGCGAGATATTTCATTACTGCATCAAGCCCCTGGGCCTTTGCATCGGGCACACTTGCCTGAATAGTAGAATCGATGGCGATGGAGCTGTATATTTTACTTTTTAAATACCAGGCTTCGGAATTACCCTGATTTTTGTCTCCCGCAAGGAAATTATCTATTTCCGTTTTTGCTTCTGTTAGCTTCTTTTTCCCGAGGAGGTCTTTTGCCTTATCAAGTTTTTGAGCAAACAGACCCAGGCTGGTGATTAGTAGCATGAAAGAAAAAAACAAAGATTTCATATTGAAGTGTTTATTAAAAAATGAAAAAACTTATGCGTTATCATCACCAGATGGTTCCGGGGCTTCGCCGGTTGCCTCACCATCAGGGTTATTTGTAAAATCCGCCTCATCCACAATAACATGTCCGGTTTCTATATCAGATCCCACTTCTCCCGGCAAATCAATCTCCTGGCTATCAGGATCTACTTTAATGTCGAGTTTTGTAATTGCTGCAATTTCATCGCCACCATCCAGTTTTATTAATTTCACTCCCTGCGTTGCGCGGCCTTGTGCGCTGATGCTGGAAACACCCATCCTGATCGTTACCCCGCTTTTACAGGTGATCATAAGGTCTTCTTTAGCCGTAACATCAAGTATGCCTACCAGTGATCCGGACCTTTCCGTTACACTGATCGTTTTTACTCCTTTCCCGCCGCGATTGGTAATTCTGTACTCCTCAATTTCAGTTCTCTTACCAAAACCTTTTTCACTTACCACCAGTACAGTCCGGGATTTGTCGTCGGCTCCGACACATATCATGCCAATGACTTCATCATTTTCATCTTCAACTTCTATACCAGCCACCCCAATCGCACCACGGCCAGTTGGCCTTACTTTTGATTCTGGGAAACGGATGGCCCTACCCGATTTTACGGCCATCATAATCTCACAATTTCCATCGGTCAATTTTGCTTCGAGCAATTCATCGCCCGCATTAATAGTAATGGCTATAACACCGGTTTGTCGAGGCCTGCTGAAATCTTCCAGCAATGTTTTCTTGATAATCCCTTTTTTGGTACAAAGAACAATGCCATGGTTTTCGATAAATTCTTTATCCTGAAAATCCTTTACATCTATAATTGCGCGGACCTTGTCGTCCGGAGGTATCTGGATCAGGTTTTGTATTGCCCTGCCCTTACTGGTTTTATCACCTTCGGGAATTTCATAAATATTCAGCCAGTAACACCTTCCCTTTTCCGTGAAAAATAACATGGTGTGGTGTGTGGAGGCAACGAACAAGTGTTCGATATAATCTTCTTCACGCGTTTTTCCGCCAATGGCTCCACGACCACCGCGACGTTGCTGGCGGTATTCGGTTGCGGAAGTTCTTTTTATGTATCCGTGGTGAGAAATCGTGATCACCACGTCTTCTTCTTTAATGAGATCTTTTATGCGCACTTCATCATCGAGATACGTGATCTCGGTTTTGCGGGCATCTCCAAATTTGTCCCTTACTTCTAATAATTCTTTTTTAATAACTTCAAAACGCATTCCCTCATCACTTAATAATTCTTTCAGGGAAGTAATCAGTTTCATCAACTCATCATATTCTTCTCTGATCTTCTCGCGTTCCATTCCTGTAAGTCTCTGCAGGCGCAATTCAAGGATCGCTTTTGCCTGAACATCGTCGAGTCCCCATCCTGCATTGATAAGGTTTTCCTTTGCTTTATCAGGTGTTGCAGAGGATCGGATAAGAGAAATCACTTCGTCGAGGTGATCAAGTGCAATGAGATAACCCAATAATAAATGCGCTTTCTTTTCCGCTTCCCTTAGTTCGTACTGTGTTCTGCGAACCACTACTTCGTGACGGAACTCCACGAATTCGCTGATCATGTCTTTGATGTTCAGCGTGCGCGGCCTTCCTTTTACTAGTGCAACATTGTTTATACCGAAAGATGTTTGCAGCTCGGTGTATTTATACAACTGGTTGATCACCACGTTTGCGATCGCGTCTCTTTTGAGATCGATCACTACCCTGGTTCCTTCTTTATTATTCGATTCGTTATTGACGTGTGTAATTCCTTCGATCACTTTATCATTCACCAACTGGCCGATGCGGTCGCAAAGCGAATCGCGGCTTACCTGGTAAGGTACTTCGGTGATGATGATGGTTTCCCTGCCGCTTGGTTTTGTATCGATGTGCAATTTTCCGCGAAGCACTACCCTGCCCCTACCGAAATGCATGGCGGCCTTAACTCCTTCCATGCCGTAAATAATTCCACCGGTTGGAAAATCTGGAGCCTTTATAATTTCCATCATTTCATCGATGGTAATTTCACGGTTACCTATATACGCAATACATCCGTCAATGACTTCAGTAAGATTGTGGGGAAGAATATTTGTTGCCATTCCTACCGCAATACCACTCGACCCGTTGATCAGAAGGTTTGGTATCCTTGTTGGTAATACTGATGGCTCTTCGAGGGAGTCATCAAAATTAAGCTGGAAATCGACCGTTTCCTTGTCAATATCCATAAGCATACTTTCGGCCATTCTCTGGAGTCTTGCTTCGGTGTACCTCATTGCTGCCGGACCATCGCCATCCTGGCTGCCAAAGTTCCCCTGTTTGTCTATCAGGGTATAACGCATGTTCCATTCCTGAGCCATACGAACCATTGAATCGTACACCGATTTATCACCATGCGGGTGAAACTTACCAAGCACCTCCCCTACGATCCTCGCTGATTTTTTAAACCCCTTGTTGTAGTGTATGCCAAGTTCATTCATCGCGTGCAGCACGCGCCTGTGCACCGGTTTAAAACCATCACGAACATCGGGGAGGGCTCTGCCCACAATTACAGACATCGAATAATCGATGTAGGCTGTTTTCATTTGCTCTTCTATGTTGATGGGTTGGATGCGGTCGCTATCGCTGGTAAGGTCTGGTGTGAGATTGTTCTCGTCCATGTATATTTTTTGGTCTTTTTAATGCGGTGAACCGGGTAAAAAAAGGAATTTACGCAGGTGCGCAAATTTACCTTATTTAACACTAAAAACCATGAGAATAAAGGTAAAACCCGGTGTTTCTTTAACGTCTCCTTAGCCAATTGGCATTAAATATGAACTTAACTTTATAATCACTCACATTAAGTGGTTTGTATGAACAAATACCTCCTTCTCCGCGACAATAAGCAGTCAGGCCCCTACACTATTCCGGAGATCATTTCAAAAGGCATAAAACCTTATGACCTGGTTTGGCTCGACGGTAAAAGCGCGGCCTGGCGGTATCCCAGTGAAATTGAAGAACTGAAGG
>JBDTMM010000210.1:0-4975 GCA_039934275.1 Flavitalea sp.
AGCCGAAAAGAATAAGATCATGCATATCGCGCTTCCTATTGGAAAAGGGAACGTGTTGATGGCCACCGATGTTACCGGACCAATGATCAAAGATTTTCATGAAGGAAATAATATTTCCCTCTCCTTACACACCGATACAAAAGAAGAAGCAGATAGGCTATTTAAAGGTTTAGCTGCCGGCGGAAAAGTAAATATGCCACTTGAAATGCAATTCTGGGGGGCTTATTGGGGTTTTTTAACGGATAAATTCGGGATACAGTGGATGATGAGCTTTGATGAAAAATTCGTGAATAGCCCACATTAAGTAACATAACATGCCGTGATGAGCCCTGGCCCGATCATGGCATGTCTCTTCTATGGGTTAAAAGATTTACATAATGCAGGAAATGCAACCCACTGAAAACAGTATTAATTTTAAACTTCTTAAAAAACGCTACCGCGATATGTACCAGGTAGTACGATTTTATACAAGATTATCCCGAACTTGTAAAGGAGAAAAAAGTAATGCCGTTTCCCGATCCCGGTGAAACCAATTTTTCACCGCTACAGATAGCCATGTAAAATGAAATTATTTAGATAATAGTCCCGATGCCTTTTCCTTAATGAGCTCTTCAATTTTTCCTTTAAACATGCTCAATGCTATGGGAACCTTACCTTTAAATTCAACGTTTTCGTCTGTTACCTGAAGTTCACCGGAAACATTAAATCCCATTGCCCTGAAACTGAAATTACCAGTGTCGCCTTCCCAGTTTTCCTGAAGATCGGAAATTTTATCACCATAATCTTTTTTAGTGGCGGCGAGCAAACCCTGGATCCTTTTCAACGCCTCTTCTTTTGAAAGCTGGTGGGGAATTTTTATATCCATTGAAGACATGAACGAATTTTTTTATTATGCAATATGTATGTCCAATTGCGTGTCAAGGAAATTTTCCAATTCACCAATCGCCATCTTCAGTCTTTTCTTTTTTATTTTGTGCGCACCAACCAGCAAATCGATTTAAAGATGAACAGCATTATTCTTTGTAACTCACTTCCACAATCCGTTTACTTTCCATCCTGTATACTCACCGGCTTACATATTCCATTATAAACTATGGTGCGACTGGAAAATTTGGAGGCGGACGCGTGCGACCTTTCTGCATAACTGATCATCCATTCATCGTAAGCGGGTAAAAAATGAATCTGAACAGGTGAAATATTTTTCAGTCCGTCATTCGACCTTAACCAGAATTCCTGTTCACCAAACTTTTACGCGTGTAATGTGGATTTAATAGATCCAAGGGCAATTTTCCACCAGTTTCGCGGGCTCACTGAACTGGTGTTCAAGAAGCTGTTGATTATATAACCGATGGAGAATGAAATCCTTATCAAATCAATTATTTTACTGTAACATCTTTGTATTTCTTGAGAGAAATGCCATCAAGATCCCAGACTATTTTTCCCTTAGTCAGCGTAAGTTCTTCTTCTAGTTTCTGAGTTCCTTCGATAACGTTTGAACCGGCATCACTAAATCCGAATTTTCCTGTTCTAATTCTGAACACTGCGATGTCAGCAGCAGAACCTTCGCTTAGGTTACCAAGATCTTCGTGTTTGATCGCTTTGGCCGCGTTCCATGTTGCCCTTTGAATAACATCGGGAAGGCTCATTCCGAGAGCGAGGTATTTCGACATCACATTAGACATGTCCTTCATCCCTGCATTAATACTGAACCTATGAAGATCGGTACCAAAGGTATTAGGAGCCATCCCCTGCTTCATTGCAGGCACTGCTACACTATACCAGAAACCTGCACCGCCGTGGCCAAGATCGAACAATACGCCTCTCTTCTGGGCATCCAGAACGAAGGGCCTTACTACGCCGAGGCTATCTGTAATGGGCATGCGTTCTTCAATTTTTTCGAACGCGTGGGTAATAATATCTCCCGGACGCATCTTGGTCAACTGTTCTTCGAGGGTATATTGGGGAAGATGGCATTCTACGAATAAAGGGGTATTGGAATTTTTTGCAGCTTCCAGCGCCCGGTCGAAGGGAGCCCAGTCCTTACCAGAGTAGTGGCCGATTTTTACTCCAACAATAATATCCTTATTTTCATTTGCAACAAGTGAGGTCATATACGCATCCATATCGGTCATATCCTGTTCGGTTGGACTGCCCGTCATTCCATTGCCGGCGATATTTAAAAAGGCGAGAATCCTTGTTTTCGATTTATCGATTACCTGATCCTTGAACAATGGGAAGTTTCTCCAGCCGGAAGTGCCGGCATCTACCACAGTGGTCACGCCATTTCTCAATGTAAAATCATCCGGCGATACACTGCTCGAACCATCCGCGAAAGTTTCGGGTTTGCTTCCTACAAAAACATGGGTGTGCATGTCTATGAAACCGGGTGTAAGATATAAACCGGTAATGTCGATCGATTTCTTTCCATCTGTTGCAGGAATACTTGCTGCTACTTTAGCAATTTTCCCGGCTTTAACGGCAACATCCATTTTGCCATCGATCTTATTTTTTGGATCGATCACGTGCCCATTTTTAAGTATCAGATCATACTCCTGGGCAACTAAATTCGTGGCAAATAAAATACTGCAAAGAAATATTGCAGATAGTATTTTAATTTTTTTACCTGATGCCTTGCTTTTCATTTATCGTTATTTTTATATTTTTTAATTGGGGCTCTTTTGATTGTATGGTGTTCCGGCGATACCATTAAGGTCCCACACAATTCTACCTGCACGGATGGTTAACTCTGCCTGTAATTTTTGTTTTCCGTGAACCACCACATTTGCTACGTCGAGGTAACCAAAATCGCCTTTTAATACATTAAATACAGCAACATCGGCATCTGAACCAACGGAAAGGCTTCCCAGTTCTTTATGATTGATTACCTGCGCAGGATTCCAGGTGGAACGCAGTATGGCATCCTGCAAACTCATTCCTATAGCAAGAAACTTTGATACTACATTTAGCATATCCTTCATACCACTGTTCATACTTTGAGTATGCAAATCGGTACTGATAGTATTGGGCATAAATCCCTGTTGCAATGCAGGAAAGGCCTGCTTCCATGCAAATGCGCCTCCCCCATGGCCCACGTCGAAGTTGATGCCTCTTTTTTGTGCTTCAAAAACGAATGGTTTTACTTTTCCCTGTTCATCCACGATGCTTTCGCGTTCTGTTGGCTCCCAGGAAAAACAATGCGTAAATATATCTCCGGGCCGCAGGTGCTTCATGAACAATTCTTCAATGGATAAAGGAGGATGATGTTCCCCAAAATCCACTATTACCGGAACACCGGCCAGTTTACCTGCCTCTACTGCCTTATCAACCTGTGTAAAGTCGCCCCAGTAATGTGCAGCCTTTATTCCTACAATGATTTTGGGATACAGTTTCGTAATCATATTTGCGGTCATCAAAGGATTCATGTCACTCACGTCCTGTTCCTGGTATCGCGAATACATTCCCGATCCTACAATATTTAAAAAAACAAGTATGCGCGTTTTTTGTTTGTCGATCGATTGCTCTTTGAACAGCGGGAAATTCCTCCATCCCGAAGAGCCGGCATCCACAAAGGTGGTAACGCCTGCGCGGAAACTGAATGCATCTGCAGGCAGCCCCGTATTACCATTTGCAAGGTAAGATCCGGGATCATTTCCGTTAAAAACGTGTGTGTGCATATCAATAAGTCCCGGGGTAACATACAGCCCGGTAACATCCACCACTTTTTTTGCATTAGTGGCTGGAATAGAAGCCGCTACCTGAACGATTTTACCGCCCGTGATAGCAACATCCATCGGACCGTCGATTTTATTTTTCGGATCGATGACATGTCCGCCCTTTAATAGAATGTCAATAGTTTGTGTTTGACCGAAAGTTAGAACAGAGCAGGAAAAAAAAGATAGAATAACGAGAAATTGTCTAATCATGATCGTGGCAAATTTTTATTTCCTTTGAAATGAAAGTACCGAAAAATGGGTGAATAAACCTATGTGCTTTTTTTTAATACATGGCAATGACCATTTCTTAGGACGTTTTTTTGGTTACATACCGTTGCAATTAAAATAATTTATACCTAACATCAAATTATTTTATGAATAACCTGCATCGGTAACGTTTTCGTAATTACCTTAACAGGATTAAAATTAATCTGACATGAAACGAAGGGATCTAATTAAAGGTTTAACGATTTTACCATTGGCGGGGGGAGTAGCTCCCTTTACTGCAATGGCAGCCGACAACGGTGCGATAGGTGTAAACGGAGCCGCACCGGGAAATGTATTTCAAAATATTGGTGTGGAGCCGCTTATCAATTGCCGCGGAACATTCACTATTATCGGTGGATCACTTGAAAGACCACAAGTAAGAGCAGCCATGGAAGCAGCTTCCACGTCGTTTGTTCAATATGATGAACTGGCCGATGGCATTGCAAAAAAGTTAGCAGAACTCACCCAGGCTGAATGGGCCATGGTTTCTGCAGGTTGCGCAGCGGGGCTGAAACACGTTACCGCAGCATGTGTTACAGGAGGAAATCCTGAAAAACTGATAAGGATCCCCGACCTTTCAGGTTTCGATAAAACAGAAGTGGTTATTCCGGCAAGCGCCAGGAATGTGTATGACCACGCCATCAGGAATGTTGGTGTAAAAATCATTACCGTAGAAACCCTCGAGGAAATGGCTGCTGCTCTCAACTCACGCACTGCCATGATCTATTTATTGAGTGAAGACGAAGGACCATTTACTGTTCCCGTAGTATTGGCTATGGCGAAACCAAAAAATATACCCATTCTCGTGGATGCAGCCGCAGAAGATCTTGTCATTCCCAATATCTATTTGCAACAGGGTGCTTCGGTAGTTGCCTACAGCGGTGGCAAGGCACTTTGCGGACCGCAGTGCGCAGGTTTGCTCATTGGCCGCAAGGATCTTTTGATGTCTGCATGGCAGGCAAGTTCCCCTCACCATGGTCCCGGCCGTGATAACA
>JBDTMM010000211.1:0-4965 GCA_039934275.1 Flavitalea sp.
CAGGGAAATGGAAGCTGGAAATATTTCAAAGGAATTATTTACCAAAGAAAAACGACAGATCGTATTTCACGGACATTGTCAGCAGAAGGCCATCAGTTCGGTAGATCCATCGGTTAAGTTATTATCCTTTCCTGAAAATTATTCTGTAAAAATTATCCCTTCAGGTTGCTGTGGCATGGCGGGTTCGTTTGGCTTTGAAAAGGAACACTTTGATGTGTCCATGAAAATAGGGGAGCTGGTTCTGCTTCCTGCCGTTCGTGCGCAAAATTTGGATACCATTATTGCTGCGCCGGGTACTAGTTGCAGGCACCAGATAAAAGATGGCACCGGAAGAAAAGCATTGCACCCCGTGGAAGTTCTTTTCCAGGCACTGATCTAATACTATCAATTACGGGAACTTTTATTGCACCTCAAAAATTTTCGCATGAAGAGGTAGCCTCTGCCTTCCGTGCTAAAAACAAATAGCTGGGTCGCGGACGATACAAAGGAGGTCGCTTCACTATTGGAAAAAGTGCACCACTACCGTAATGAATGTCCCAGCCTGTTCCACCAGCACATGTAAGTTGTGCAAAATGCCTGAGCCCGTTAAAATCTTTGCCTGACCAGATAGTGAAACACAAAAAGCATCATGTGGGTAATCGGGTGGAGTGCAAATCGCAAATGAACGCTGCGTAATAATTCTTGTTGTGTTCTTGTATAGTGCTTGTTGTACCGTTGTATAACCGTTGGCTATACCAGAACTATATGAGAACTATACGAGAACTATATGAGAAGAAGTGAAGATATCAGTAAGGTGGTGAATAATAGGGAGGATAATGTACTTCCGGCGAGGAACTGATGAGCAACAGGGCTAAAAACGTGGATCAAATACCTGATTCAGAACATTCTTTTTGAAATTAATCGAGCGTCTTGGAAGTTATTCATAAAAGAATGCCGAGTAAATCCACGTGTAAAAAATGCACACTACTCGCAGTGTCCTCACAACCAAGTAGTGTGCACAGAGGAAGATTATTAATCCAATTTATTCCTGATCTCTCGCTTGACGTCCTTTAATTTATTTATCGCGGCAAACATAACTTCGTCTGCATTATCTACCGTATGATCAACAACATCGTTAACCTAAGTTTCAAATTCATCCAATAATTGACTGAACCGATCCAGAAGTTTATTTCATGTCGCGGAGCCCTTTTCAGGGGCGACTAGAATTCCGATAGTAATTCCTGCCGATAATAACGTGAGTTTCTGCGACCTCTTTTATAATGTAAGAAGCATTCTTATTTGACTTCGTTGACCACTTGCCTAATTGTTTTGCGAGGCAAATAAATTTGAAACCCAAAATTAAAGGTGAGATTACTACTTGAGGCTGACGAGCCAAACCCTACAATTGTGCCGTATTTTAATAAACCTTCGAGACCAATATTCGGGGTAATAAAATAAGCTAGACCTGGACCAGCGCCTATGCCTAACCCGTTGGTATTATCACCTGTAGCTGGATTGTACCCTTCAATACCGAAATTACCTTCCAGGAAAAACCGGGCGTGATTTACGATTTGCATGTCCTTGTCCGAGAAATAATACCGTCCTAGTGCACCTACGCCATATGCTAAAGTCGACCCCGCTCCTTTGGCTGATGTCAATTGAATATTCACATAGGCACCAATTGCTTTGTTGTCCCGGATAAACCATGCAGCTTTCGGTTGAATACCCAATGAAAAATTGCCACCTTTGTTCAAGTTAAATCCAATGTTGGCAAGGTCAGCCCCCATTAATACATTTCCTTTTTGTAATTGGCTCATTGCGGATTCTGCCAGGAATACAATCAAAATCGCGAACATTCCCATTTTCTTTTTCATACTATAGTTTTAATGATTAATAAACACTGCCTTTTTTAAAGGAGAGGCGAAACACATGTGATATATTATCATTATTGCAAAATTCATATGATTTTTTATCAACAACTATTATTGATAATGTTTCATGTTTTACAGTGCGTTTCGGTTGCCTTCCTATACTTACATTGAACTTAGCTCTATGAATAAACCATTCCTTGCTAAATTTTAACAAATGTCCTTACGAGGCAACGATTTGGGGAGAAAACCTTAAAAACTAATCCCTTTTTGGGAACCTTCGAGTAAAGTAATGCTCAGAAATCACAAAAAATTCACGATGCAGCGGTTTAAAAAAATGATTTTTCAATTCATTCATAAAAATTAAAAAAACTAAATCTTTCTATGGTTACCCCACGGGATTTCTTGTCAGTTATTATTAATTAAATACGATGACCTTTTAGGGTTCTGTATTTGCAGGCGAGATGAGAGCAATAGTCCCAGCTTGCCCCCAAGATCCTTGTGTTAGATCTTGAATGGATCAATAATGAGAAAAATCTCGATCCCGTGATAAAAGCGGGTGTTGCTCATTTATGGTTTGTAACGATTCACCCTTTTGATGATGGCAATGGCCGAATTGCCCTGGCTATTACTGATATGCAGTTATCGCGAGCAGACCAAAGCCCGCAACGTTTTTACAGTATGTCATCGCAGATAAAAACTGAAAGAAAAGAGTACTACGATATACTTGAGAAAACACAAAAAGAATCTCTTGATATAACGGATTGGTTGAACTGGTTTCTAACCTGCTTGGATCGAGCCTTAATAAATACGGATGAAACCTTAGCTGTGTTCCTGACAAAAGCCCGCTTTTGGGAAAATACGCTTCAACTCAACTAAGTGATCGTCAAAGAATGATGCTGAATAAACTCTTGGATGGGTTTGAAGGAAAATTGACTTCCACAAAATGGGCTAAGATTACTAAAACCTCACAGGACTCTGCAGGCCGGGATATAAATGATCTGTTGAACAAAGGAGTTTTAATTAAGGAACCCAGTGGGGGTAGAAGTACAAGCTATATACTGAAAGTCGACTAAATACTCAACTCAAGCTACCGGAGCATTGCTTCTTCACCGGGCACCCATTTATCCTCAATAACATTATTTTTCTCTTTTATGCGCTCTATGACCCTATCAATGAGTGCATAAAATGCATCGTCCTCTAAACAGATTACTTCCATCGGAATAAGTGCCTAAAGTACAAGTTGCTAGAAAAACAAATATCCGTATGCTATGCACAAATTGTTGTAGCTATGTTGTACCAAAAAGAAAAAGGCTTTCAGTGATTTACTCTGAAAGCCTTGCCTGTTCTGTGGTGTGGGCCGGGATCGAACCGGCGACACAAGGATTTTCAGTCCTTTGCTCTACCGACTGAGCTACCGCACCATCTCGCTCGGCGAACCGCAAAAGTAAGGGTCTGTCGGCAAATAGTTAAGAGAAAAACGAATTAATTACCGTAAACGCTAAGGAACTTGATACGCATGATCTTCAATTGCTCCCAGGTGAAATTCCCATCGGCCAATTCTTCCCCCGCCACCTGCAACGACGAGGTCTCACATCCCTTGAAATATTCAAGAATGTCTTCCTGCTCGTATTCATCAAGCATCTCATCAATGGCATAGTCGAGGTTTAACCGCGTTCCACTGGCCGCTATGGTCTCCATGTCTTCCAATAAAGAATCCAAACGCAAATCTTTGTTACGCGCAATGGTTTCCAAAGGAATTTTTTTATCTACCTGCTGTATGATATACACTTTATTAATACTCTTGTTCACTACGCTCTTCATCACAAAATCATCCGGGCGCTCAATATTATTTTCTTCTACATAAGCTGCGATCATATCCACAAAAGGTTTGCCATATCTCGCCGCCTTTCCTTTACTCACCCCATGACATTTTTCCAACTCAGGAATGGTAGTTGGGAACATCGTTGCCATATCCTGCAAGGAAGATTCCAGGAAAATTACAAATGGTGGCAAGGAACGTTTCTTCGATTCTTTCTGACGAAGTTCCTTAAGCATTTCAAACAACCTGTCATCGGTGGTTACTACCGGCACGGGTTCTCCACCCTCTTCATCGTCATCCGCATTTGCTTCTTCAAAAAGATTGTTCAGTACGATGGTAAAAGATTTCGGCTTCTTTACAAACTCGGTTCCTTTTTTACAGATCTTCAAAATGCCATAATCTTCAATATCCTTTCCAAGCAATCCCTGTAGCAACATTTGCCTTATCAGGGTGTTCCAGTAATGAGCTGGTTCGCTTTTTCCTACGCCGAATTCAGGGATATTATTATGACGGTATATATTAATATTCGGAGTAAGATTTCCGGTGATCACATTCACCACATAGTCGGTAGCGAACTGCTGATCCAGCGCCCTGATCACTTTCAATACCTTCACCACATTGTCTTTTGCTTCTATTTTTTCTTTTGGGTGAAGGCAATTATCGCAAGCGCCACAATTTTCTTCTTTATATTCTTCACCAAAATAACTGATCAGTATTTTCCTGCGGCAAACGCCACTTTCTGCATAGGCCACCGTTTCTCCAATAAGCTGCGCACCAACCTCGCGTTCGCTAAGGGGTTTGTCGCGCATCAGGTGTTCGAGTTTACTTACATCCTTGTGTGAATAGTAAAGGATACATTTTCCTTCAAGGCCGTCACGACCTGCGCGGCCCGTTTCCTGGTAATAATTTTCTATGCTCTTAGGAATATTATAGTGAATTACGAAACGGATATCCGGTTTGTCGATGCCCATTCCAAATGCAATGGTGGCAACGATTACCTGCACGTCTTCATTCATGAAAAGATCCTGGCGCTCCGACCTTAATTTTCCATCGATACCCGCATGATAGGCAACTGCCTTGATGTCATTTTTCTGTAGCAGCTCAGCAAGTTCTTCAGTGGTTTTGCGGTTGGTGGTATATATAATACCTGTTTTGCCTTTATTCTGACTGATAAATCGAACGATGCTTTTCAGTGTTTGTTCCTTCTTGATCTTCGGCTGTATCTCGTAATAAAGATTCGGGCGGTTGAAAGAAGAAATGAATATTTCGGGTTCCCTGAGGCCAAGGTTTTTGATA
>JBDTMM010000212.1:0-4956 GCA_039934275.1 Flavitalea sp.
GGGGTTCGAAATATTGCCTTATGGTTTCTTCCCAATTGATCTTTGTACCGGAACCTGATACCAGATTGATTACAAATAATATCTTTAGCTTTTCTTGTTCATCCATCAGGCTTGATTTTTATACATTTTCCAAATATGGAGCAAACTACCATCTTTAATAATAATTCTTCCCAACCCCTTCTTAAAAAATGGAGAGAAAAAATATTGCGTTGGTTCCGACTCACCAACAGACCCACCTTAAAAGTGTACCAGGGTTATGGCACGGACAGGGAGTTGCATGTTTTTGGACACGTACTCCAGATCAGTCCGTTGCCGCGAAAAAAATACCGTGGTAATATATGGACAAACACTTTTGCATTGATCAGGTTGTTTATGGTAAAACCCATGCCACTGATAAAGCTGAAATTACTATTCAACGGCGAACTGGTTGAAGGCGAATCGCAGTTGGATGGATTTTTTAAGTTTCAGTGGACACCCGCCATCATGCCGCCATCAGGATGGCACAAAGTGCAGGTACAAGTGATTGAAGGGCAGTTGAAAAAATATTACGGCAACATCATGGGCGATGCTGAAATATTTGTTCCTCATACAGGACAATTCGCCATCGTTTCCGATATCGATGATACCTTTCTTATTTCTCATTCTTCTAATTTGCGAAAGCGTTTGTATGTATTGCTCACAAAAAATGCATACAGTCGCAAGCCGTTCGATGGAGTGGTGAAACACTATCAATACCTCGCCCTGGCGGGCACCACGCCACTGGAGCCTAATCCATTTTTTTATGTATCGAGCAGTGAGTGGAACCTGTATGATTATATCAAAGATTTCTCAAAGAAGAATGAATTGCCGCGTGGGATTTATTTACTGAATGAAATGAAGCGCATCAACCAGTTCTTAAAAACCGGGCATAGCAACCACGGAACAAAATTCAGGCGCATCAGCAGGGTGATAGAAGCCTTTCCCCATCATCAGTTCATTTTACTTGGCGATGATTCGCAACAGGATCCATTTATTTATTCAAGCGTGGTGGAACATTTCCCATCACGGATAAAGGCCGTTTATTTAAGAAATGTATTTAAGAAGAACACGATACTCGTAATGGCCGAAATTGAAAAAATGCAGTATGCGGATGTTCCGGTTTGCCATTTTAAACACAGTAAAGACGCGATCGCACACTCAGTTGAGATTGGACTGTTTCAAATCGGCTGAAATGCCAGATGTTTCTGGCCCCTTCTTTTTTGCTGTAGCCGATTCGAAGGTGGAATCGAATAAGGGGCTCTCGGTTTTTTTCCACTTGTCCCAGAAAGTAAAATACAACCCGTAATTAAATTTGAATTGTTTGTGGTGTAAAGAATGATGCGTTGCCCCGATAAGCCACCTGCCCACCATGTGTTTGTGAAATTGTTCGGGGTAAATTTCTATGTCGAGGTGATTGATAACACTGCTGATGGTCATGATTGATAATTGTACCAGTATCACAAATGGATGCATAGGAACGATCATCAATGTTATAGGTAGAATAACCGACAGCATCAATCCTTCTATCGGGTGGAAAGCGAAGGCTGTCCACGGAGAGGTGATGTTGCTTTGATGATGTATACGATGGATCTTTTTAAATACCGACGGCCGGTGTAACCACCGGTGCACCCAGTAATAATACGTTTCATCGATCATCATCGATATACCAAGACTAAGCGGCAACCACCACCATGGGAATTTGGTAATGTTGGTATAAACTTTTGTATACCCTTTTTGCCATAGCAGAAAGGTGAAGGTTGCAGCAAAACTAAACGATACAGCAGTGAACATGCTCCACCGGATCTCTTTTCTTAATTGAGCGGTTGTATATTTTTTGTTGCCTATTTTTCTTTCTTGCCAAAACTTTGGGAACCAGATGTAGAAGTACAGGTAAAATAATCCCGAAGCCAGGAAATACCTGCCAATAATTATTGCAAAGAACAAAATCATCACCACGAGAAACCAAAATGGGTTCGAAATATCGGGTAGTTCCATAATCACTAATTCAATCTGTACAGTGCAAAAATCATCCGCAGTTATGCATAAGCCTCTGTTGGTTCACAGGTGCAGACTAAGTTCCTGTCGCCATAGGTATTATTGATCCTAGCCACCGACGGCCAGAATTTATTATTCATCACATAGGCCAGTGGAAATGCGGCTTGCTGCCGGGTATAAGGGTGTTTCCATTCGTCGGCGCAGATGCTTTTCATAGTGTGCGGTGCATTCTTCAGCAGATTATCTATTTTATCGGATTTAAGGGTTTCTATTTCAACGATCTCTTTATGAATGCTAATGAGCGCATCGCAAAAACGGTCGAGTTCTCCTTTGGGTTCGCTTTCCGTTGGTTCGATCATGATAGTGCCGGGAACAGGAAAACTCATTGTTGGTGCATGAAAACCGTAGTCCATCAATCGTTTGGCCACGTCTTCGGCTTCAACGCCCGAGGTGTTTTTGAATGGGCGAAGGTCAACAATAAATTCATGCGCACAGGTTCCATTTTTACTTAGGTATAATATCCTGAAATATTTTTCGAGCCTTGCCTTCATGTAATTTGCATTAAGGATGGCGTATTCGGTTGCTCTTTTCAATCCTTCGGCTCCAAGCAATTTTATATATGCATAACTGATCAGTAATATACTTGCAGATCCATAGGGTGCTGCACTTACCGCATTTGCGTGGGTTGCTTTTTTATTTATGGAAATATGCCCGGGTAAAAAAGCCGCCAATTGGTCATTAACACAAATGGGCCCCATTCCCGGGCCACCGCCACCGTGTGGTATTGCAAATGTTTTATGAAGATTGAGATGACAAACATCGGCGCCGATACTTCCGGGAGAGGTGAGACCAACCTGCGCATTCATGTTGGCACCGTCCATGTACACCATCCCGCCATTCTTATGAATGATGTCACATATTTCTCTTATTCCTTCTTCAAAAACACCATGAGTGGAAGGATAGGTAACCATTAATGCAGAAAGACTGTCTTTATATTGTTCTGCTTTTTCTTTTAGGTCGTTGATATCGATATGGCCTTCTTCGTTACTTTTTATCACCACCACTTTCATTCCTGCCAGCACTGCGCTTGCAGGATTTGTTCCATGTGCTGATATTGGAATCAATACCACATTGCGATGATCGTCCCCGCGATCGAGGTGATATGCGCGAATAGTTAACAGTCCCGCGTATTCGCCCTGTGCGCCGCTATTAGGTTGAAGGGAACAAGCGGTAAAGCCAGTGATCTCGCACAGAAAACTACTCAGTTCATCGGTGATCTGTAAATATCCTTCGGCCTGGTTAACTGGGGCAAATGGATGAAGATTTGCAAACTGTGGCCAGCTTACCGGGATCAGTTCGGTTGCCGCATTTAATTTCATGGTGCAGCTACCCAGTGGTATCATCGACGTATTTAATGAAAGGTCCCTGTTTTCGAGGTGCTTGATGTAACGCATCATTTCCGATTCGCTGTGGTGCGCATTAAAAACGGAGTGGGTTAAAAAGGCCGAGCTGCGTTGAAGCGTTCCCGGTAGATGTGAATTGGCCTGCTCGTCATCAAGAGTTAATGCAGTAACATGTTTTCCATTATATTCTTCAAAAACGGAAAGTATGTTTAGGATATCGGAAGGAAGCGTGGTTTCACCGATGCTTATTCCAATGTGTGCATTATCGTAATAACGGAAATTGATTTCATGACGCTCTGCGATTTCTCGGAGTGCCTGCACATCATCGACCTTTACTTTCAGTGTATCGAAATAGTTTTTATTTAATTGCGAAAATCCAAGTGCGGTAAGTTCAGCAGAAAGCGCACCGGTAAGCATTGTGATGCGCTTTGCAATATTCTTTAGTCCTTCCGGTCCGTGCCACACAGCATACATGGAGGCCATGTTTGCAAGCAGCGCCTGCGCGGTACAAATATTTGAAGTGGCCTTTTCCCTTTTGATGTGTTGCTCGCGGGTTTGCAGTGCCATGCGAAGTGCACGCTGCCCTGTTGCGTCGATAGAAATGCCAATTATTCTACCCGGTATTCCCCTTTTAAAATCTTCTTTTGCAGCAAAAAAACCGGCGTGTGGTCCGCCATAACCCATGGGCACACCAAAACGTTGCGCAGAACCCACGGCAACATCTGCACCCAATTCTCCCGGCGGAGTCAATAAAGTGAGCGCTAACAGGTCAGTTGCCATCACCACAAATCCACCAACTTGATGCACTTTTGAAATAAAATTGCGGTGGTCTTCCACCGATCCATTATTGTCGGGGTATTGTATAATTGCTCCGAAGTAATCTTTATTAATATCAGCGGTAGCATATTCGCCGAAAACAATTTCAATTCCCACGGGTTGTGCACGCGTAATCACCACGTCCCTTGTTTGCGGAAATATATTATTGTCTACAAAAAATTTCGGTTGGGTAATTTCATCTGTTTTGTTTACCTGATGAAACATCATCATCATCGCTTCTGCGGCTGCGGTTGCTTCGTCTAACAGCGAAGCATTCGCCAGAGGCAGCGCGGTAAGGTCGCTGACCAAAGTTTGGAAGTTGAGCAGGCTCTCGAGCCGTCCCTGCGAAATTTCTGCCTGGTACGGAGTGTACTGCGTGTACCAGCCGGGGTTCTGAAAAATATTCCTGAGAATTACGGATGGTGTAATTGTATTATAGTATCCCTGGCCTATATAAGTATCGAACAATTTGTTTTTGTTAGCTACCTTTTTTAGCTCCTTCAGGTATTCGTATTCACTTTGTGATCCTGGTTCTCTCAGGGGTGCTTTAAGACGAATTCCGGCGGGGATCGTTTTGTTGATCAGTGCTTCCAGGGAGGGCTGGCCGATGGTATTTAACATCAATTTGGTTTCCTGCTCATCAGGGCCAATGTGACGAACTTGAAATTCCTTCTTTTGCTGTTCAATGAGGCTCATATCGGGTTCACCTTTTTTTTAGAAAAGT
>JBDTMM010000213.1:0-4948 GCA_039934275.1 Flavitalea sp.
CAACTGGTCATCATCCATACCTATTGCGTTTGAAAACACTACGTACACCGCATTGTCGTAAGCCCTTGACGGCAACCACTTCATCAGCCACTTACGGCCCTTTAATCCATCGAATTCCTCGCGTAATGTGGTGGGGTCCGCTTCACGGTTCTTCCATAGTAACGGGTCAACAAAACCCGCTCCCGGCCTTGTAGAAGGGGTACACATGGTTACGTGAGGCATAAAAATAATATCCGCACCAAGCAAAGCAGTGGCCCTTACGTTTTCTACAATATTATTATCGTAACAAATCAGTATGCCGCACTTCCACCCAAGCAAATCAAATACTACGTATTCTTTTCCAGGCAGCACATCGGGATGGATGAAAGGATGGATCTTGCGATATTTCGCCATCAGGCCATTTCCATCCACGCATACATAAGCCTTGAAAATGTTTTGCTGTTCGTCTTTTTCAAACAGTCCCGAAAGTATTGCGATATTGTATTTCTTCGCTATGCGGATCAGTTGCCTTACACTTTCTCCCCCAGGCACAGGCTCCGCCACTTCGAGTAATTGTTCACGCGTTAATTTACGCGCAAAGGCATATCCTGAAATGGAACATTCATGAAAGGCGATCGCCTTTGCGCCACCGGATGCGGCTTCCCCGGCAAGTTTTTCAATAACAGATAAGTTATAGGCTTTATCATTATTGCGGTGTTCAAACTGGGCAGAAGCAATTTTAATATTTTGCATACCGCAATGTAACGAAATAACGATCGCCGCTTATTCCATGATTGTTAAAATGATGATCACCAGAAATACCACTATCAATAGGGTGTTTGTCATGGCGGCCCTTAGGTAATGCGCGTGTTTGCTCTGCACGTGTTTTGCATGTGTGTGTGTGTCATAGTCGGGGCAGGCTTTATTGCAGCAATACTGGATACTGAGGGAAACAAAGTAGGGTTGCATGCAGCAGAATAAATAGATATTAGGAGGCGATTATACTTTCCTGCGTTTTAGCCAGCCTTGAAAGTACAAGGGTGTATTTACCTGCGGCTGATTTTATGATCTGGTCTTCTTCTACCTTATTAATAGTAATTTTTAAAGACTCTCCTACCCTTTTACGCAGCTGTGTAAGCAATTTCTCCTGATCCTTTTCCTGGTAAACCGGTGAAGTAACAAGGTTTACTTTAATACCTGGTAATTCGTCCTGTATGATCTGTGCGTATTGAAGCCCTTCAATATCATGGAAGGTCATGCTCATGCCTGTTACGATCGTTCCATCGGGGCACCGGATAGAATTCTCTACGCGTCCGTCGATGGATTTTATGGTCAATTGTTTTCCGCAACCGCAAATGCTGTCGGTCAATGCAAAACTATCGTCGACAAAATATTTAATAAGCGGGAAAGATCTATTGGTAAGTGATGTGGTGATCACACCATTATCGGTGAACTCATTGATGGAATACAATGGCATTTCGTGGTAACTGCCGTGGCTGCATTGGCCAAAAGCGATCGACCTTTCTACATTTCCATAATAATCCTTTACACTGCCCGAAAATACCGATTCCATTTTTTCTCTTTGAAAAGGGTATAATGTTTCCGACGAGGTAAAGATGAGTGGTATATGCACTTTTTGTTCTTCCTGTTCAAGTAAACTCGCCAGTGTATAGGAGGAACTTGGAAATGCCAGGATCGCCTTCGGTTTAAACTGGTTGATCATTTTGGCATACAGCGGCATATTCTTTTTTGAAAGCTGGTATGCCGACAGGTACAATACATTTTCAGATTTATTATAATAATGCAGGGTATTACTGTCGAGTTTTGTGCGCAGTGATATAACGGGGTCGCCGATACCCAATCCATGCGTCATTTTAAAATACCATATATAGGCGTTCTCACGCAGTATCGATCCTGGAGAACGGTACACGCAAAGGGGGGTGCCCGAAGTTCCGCTCGTATGCGCGGCCTTCAGCAATGGTATTGGAGCGGTGGCGATGGATTGTATGTGGCTGCGGATGTTTGCCTTGTAAATGACAGGCAATTTTGAAAGGTCCCCGGATGCCAGTGCCGATTCAGTAGAAGTGCCCTTGTAAATCGTTTTGTAAAAAGAAGAATGCGCCAGTGCATATTTGACCATTTCTTTGGCACGTTCCTGCTTTATCCTGGCGATCTTTTCCGGAGAAAAATCTTCTGCATTCTGAAGCTTTTTGATAAGATGAAAAAGCAGGGGATTATGTCTCGCTAAATAGAATAAATTTTCTTTAATACTCGTTAAAGTACTCATTTCAGTAGGGCTAAGGTTTATGAAAAGTGTCTGAATTAAAGACAATAAACACTTAGTTTAGGGTAGGTCCCGCAGAAAAAATAGTGCGCTTTGATTTAGGGAGGGATCTAAAATAGACGTTTTACACTACTGGCGGGCTCTCCGGCGGTACATACAGTATGGGCAACTCTACATTTTGGAGGGTTGATACAGTATTAGTTATTCAAAATAACCTATTCGAATACATTGCTTTAAAAAGTACTGGCTCCAGCCTTAAAGAATTCTATTTTGGCCTGAAACGCAAGAGGAATAAAAAAACAATATGTCAAAGAACGTCTTTCAGCACAGTAAGGGTCTCGTGTGCTACACTTACAATGTAGGTCAACTACGATTTCCTGTCCTCACTTCACTATATATACATCACAGAGTACAAAATAATGGTCATTCGAATATTTACAACTTAATAACGTACACAAATATCCTAAATATAATTTCAGGATCAAAATAAAGGAAGTATTAAGTAGGGATTATTTATGTGCCAATCGGGATAAATTGATTCTTATGAATGAAGAAGATGATTTGTAGTCTGGAATCGACAGTATAGATCAGGATTGTGATAGAAGTACTACATTAATAAGGAAGGATACGTGGATATACTATTTTATAAACTCATTTTTTATGCGTCACGAAAAACCTCAGTTGAGAATTCTACTTCATAATAAACATCTGGAAAAAATTTCCGAATGTTAAGATCCTCAAACAACTGAGATTAGGAGTTTTTCTTGGCATATTATATTTAGATACCAGTTGATTATGGAGGTCGATATTTAATTTTTTGACATAATAGGGGAATGTTACACCTGTCATTTGTCTTTGTCGTAGTCACAACTAAACATGGTTTGCCATCAATCCCTTTAATGATATTTTGTGGGATTAGATTTTGGACATCAGAAAACCTAAGATCTGTGTGGCAGCTAAAAAGGAATACACCACTTATAGTCGTCAATCTTTCAGTTGAAAAGTTCTTTGAAGAAAGTAACTCAATTTCCTCCGCAGTAAGAGCTACCCTTTTTGGGTCTTTGTACCAGCTTTTAAACCTTTCAAATGGGTCTTTAGCTTTATCCAGCCATTCATTTTTTAAAGCAATAGAAATTACCTTCTTTAATTGCTTAATCCTTTTCATTCAACAAAGGGTAACACCAAACCTTTGCAAAACAAAATTCTTTTAACTACCAGGCATCCCCCTGCAAAGCTTCGTTTAACCCTTATATGTTGTAGGCAGTTTTTATAAATATTGATACGTTATTTATTAAACACCATCATTAATTACCGCCTTATCATCCTTGTGAATACGCTTGATGTTTATAAACGGACTTTTCAAAAGATACCATAAAGTTTGCTTTTGGGGGTCATCAAACTCTTCCAATCCGTATTCAATTTCTTTTACAGGCAGATATTTGAACGTTCCAAAAAGCTTATCCCAAAAAATGAAAAGGAAACCAAAATTAGAATCCGTAAACTCTCGATTTTGATGATGATGTATTTTATGTAGGTTAGGGGCTACAAAAACTTTCCCCAACAGCTTATCCGTCCAGAGGGGGAAGATGATATTACTGTGATGGGCGAATAAAAGAGGCAGATATAAAACAAAGAAAAACAAAATAGATTCTATACCTAATCCAAATATTGCTGCCGATGCAATAAGCATAGTGCTATCCAGAAAAGCATCAAAGGGGTGAAATCTAAAAGACGTTGTGCTATCCATGCTGTTGTCACTATGATGTACCCGGTGTAAACGCCAAAATATAGGTGATAGATGATACAGGCGGTGCGCCCAGTAAAAAGTAAAGTCTAAACATAACAGCCCAATACCCATTTTCAAGGGATATGGAACAACTATCAGATTAAGTAAGCCAATATGATGTTCTTCAATCCAGTTAAAGCATGCAATAAGTACGAAGGCACAGACATAGTTAACAACAAAATAACCAACCTGAAGCAAAACACTATGCAGTAAATGACGAGGGCGGTTTTGAAATTTAAAAGGTTTGTTTAGTAGTTGCTCCAGCGTATAGAAAACAATTAACAATATAATCGCAAGAATATTTTGGTCAAAGTTAATGAGCTTTTGAAAGTATGTTTCCATTTATAAAACTCTAAGAATTTTGATTAATGATAACTAGCGCCGTTAAGAAATTGCCTGGAACTACCGATTATTATATATTTATTGCTGAAATTAAGTATTAAATGTGGTAAGAATTCCGTTATCCCGAACGCAAGATGACCAAAGAAACAAAGCCGGGGAAATGCACGTCATCTAATATTACTTAATTCCACCAAAAGCACCAAAGCAAATATTCTTGTGCAGAATTTATACTGTTTTATAGCCAACCTTTTTCATAAGGTCTAATTGATAATTCATTGACCTTGGTATTGATCATTCGGTTCATTCTACATAATAACTAAATAATGCTTACCCTCGAATATCATTCAGGTACAATACCTAACCATATTACATCTAAGACTGGATCCCCAGGAATTTAATGTGTCAAAATAGAAATGCTTTCTATGCGACACCGAAGGCTCCCCGATAGCTCTATAAACCAAAATGCAGTCCTCTGTAAAATAATAGCAAAGTAATATCCTCGCGGGCGGCGAACACGACAGGCCACTGAAACAAAAAAACCCCTGTAAAGGGGCTTT
>JBDTMM010000214.1:0-4936 GCA_039934275.1 Flavitalea sp.
GGTTTCGATGGTGCCATCCAGTTTTAATGGATTCGCCGGGTCACTGGCTTTCCCGGTCACCATCAGGCTGAATAGTTGGGTGTTGCCGAGGAAAAAACACTTGACCGCAGCAACAAAAACAGCCACGATGATAAATGCAGACCAGATCCTACTTAGTGCCATAGCGTTAAATTTACCTACTTTTGCGGCCTGAAAATAAACAAACGTTATATATGGCTCTACAGGCAGGGATAGTCGGGTTACCGAATGTGGGAAAATCAACCTTATTTAATGCGGTCAGCAATAGCGCTAAGGCTCAGGCAAGCAACTACCGCTTCTGCACCATCGAACCCAATATCGGTTTGGTAGACGTACCCGATGCACGTATCGATAAATTGGCAGAACTAGTAATACCAAACCGTACTGTTCCAACGCAGATTGAAATTGTGGACATAGCTGGACTCGTTCGAGGTGCCAGCAAAGGCGAAGGTCTCGGAAATAAATTCCTCGCGAACATCCGCGAAGTGGATGCTATCATTCATGTTATCCGTTGCTTCGAAGATGAAAACATTCTTCGCGATGAAGGACCCATCAATCCAATAAGTGACAAAGAAATTATTGACACGGAATTACAATTGAAGGATCTTGATAGTGTGGAAAGAAAATTATCAAGAGTGGAAAAATTATTAAGAACCGGCGACGCAAAAGTAAAAGTAGAACACGAAGTATTGGTGCGTTGCAAAACACATCTTGACCAGGGAAAAAATATCAGGGAATTGAGTTTGTCAAAAGATGAACGGGTGGCCATTGCAGATCTATTCCTGCTTTCTGAAAAACCGGTTTTATACGTTGCGAACGTTGATGAACCATCGATGCACACAGGAAATAAATTCTCGCAGTTGCTCGCCGAATCGGTAAAAAATGAAAACGCTCAGGTGATTGTCATGAATAATTCAATCGAAGCGCAGATCGCTGAAATGGAATCTATTGATGACAGGTTGCTATTTATGGAAGAATATAAAATGAAAGAGCCCGCGCTAAACAGGCTGATCACTTCTGCCTATAAATTATTAAACCTTTACACATATTTCACCGCAGGTGTGCAGGAAGTAAGGGCGTGGACTATTCACGAAGGATGGAAAGCCCCACAGGCCGCAAGCGTGATCCACACCGATTTTGAAAAGGGTTTTATAAAAGCGGAAGTTATTTCATACAACGACTTTGTACAATATGGTTCCGAAGCCGCTGCAAGGGAAAGCGGCAGATTAAGAATTGAAGGAAAAGAATATGTGGTGAAAGATGGGGACGTAATGCATTTCAGATTTAACGTGTAATATCTTTGCGGCTTTGCGTGCAATTTCACACCAAGCCGCAAAAACGCAAAGGATGTTTTAAAAAACATTGTACCCAAAACTCACATAATACAACCCTCCGATCTCCGGATTTCCGAAACCCGTTTTGTAATACTTATTCATAATATTCGATCCACCCAATTTTATAATAGAGCGCTGTACAGGAAATTTATAACTGATCTGTGCATCGACTGTTGTAAACCCGGGAATATCGCCCTGGCGAAAATCACTCTCATAATAAAATCCATCCTGGTTCCTCATATTAATATTGAAACCAAAACGCTTCTGGTAACCAAACGCAGTATTTCCAAATCCAAATATCAACCTGTACGAGGGTGCATCGAAAAAAGATACAAATCCCGGGTCAACATCTTTGATCCTGTCGGTGGTTATGTTTGCATTGATCATAAAACTATTTGGAAGCCTGTAATCTACGCCAACGCCAAAACCATAGGTGGTTACTTTTCCGGTGCTGTTGATAGCCACCGATACGGATCTTCTTGTGGTGGAACTAAACAAATCTGTAGGATTACCTGGGTTTAAAGCCTGGAGCACCACTGTTCTTCCTAAAAAATTATCATACTTGCCATAATATCCATAGGCATCTATCAGTATTGTTTTATTGACAAGGCCCTTGTATCCCAGCTCCAATGATCTTAAAGTTTCCGGTTTGTATTCTCCAAATTTTGCCTCCTGTAAAAGTGCAAATGCCTGTGGTGGCGGTGTGCCGGTTTGCAGTGCCGCGCCTGCGGCCTGCACACTGCTGATGGTGTACGCTTTGTTTCCGCCGAAATTATAAAAATCCCTTAATTGCGGAAGTCCGCCCAGTAACACGGTTCCTCCACCGATCACTAAATTGATCCACTGGTTTTGCGTGGTGGGAAATCGATAGGCCGTTTGATAACTCGCACGGATGTTGTGGTCCTCGGATATTTTATACACTGCGGTAAATCTTGGTGTGAACCGTCCTTTAAAATTTTCGTTGTGGTCATACCTTCCCGATGCCGTCAGTTTTAATTTATCGTTCAGTACACTTTTCGACAATTGCGCATACGCACCCACTTCATTTATTTTTATTACACCCGCGGTATCTGCGAATAGTGTTCCCTGTGAGTTAAGTACATATTGTTTAAAACTTGCCCCCACTAGCAGGTCCGCAACATTTAAAACATTATTGAAATTGTATTGGCCCTCTGTAAAATAAAGGTCCGATTTATCGAGAAATAATCCGCCTCCTTTAGAAATGGGCGTTGCTGCTATCTTATCGAATAAATTTTTGAATTCTGCCGATCCTGCCGCAGGGCGGCCAACATCTGCAAATGCCCTTGCTCCATTGTTCGCAGCATTATCTGGAGTTGCCGTAAATGGCGTTCCTGTGGCAAGCGCCTGCAGATAGGGTTGTACTTTTGAAAGTAAAAATGCCTGTGAATAATCCTGGTACCAACTGGAGCTTGGTTTCCACCCTTCATTGAATAACCTTGTGGTGATGGTTGCATTATAAGAATCACCCGCATTTTCCTGGGTGGTGTACGCACGAACAAACCAGTTTTTGTGCCGTATTTCTAATTTATACTGACCGATCTTTAGATTTTTTAAGGAGTACCTGTCGCTTCCGGTATACACGGTGTTTCCGGTTCCCCAATACCCCACTAATGAAGCCTCAATATTATTGGTGAGTTTGTAATAGAGGCCACCTGATAATTTTACATCTACTGTATTATTATTTACTACATCTTTTTCATCGTAACCGGTTCTTGAAACATTAAAATTATGATAAGATCCAACTGTTGAATCGAGATAGGCCACTGCAGCACCATACAAAGGGTCAGGCAATTGAGTATGTAATTGTTGTTTTATTGCTGCGGAAACCAAACTTAATACCGGCAATGCGGGGCTCGATAAATTGAGCGAGGTTTCATCACCGTATACATTAACGCCATCGTAATTCGGATCGGTGGTTCTGTCGCCGCTCTTTACATTTCCATATTGATTTTGCGAAACATCGCCGGCCTGGTAATTGGTTTTATCGTTGCCCACCCAGTCCTTTGCCTGGATAAACTGAGCACCAACTTTAAATGCAAAACGTTTGCCTACATTTTGTGTCCAGCGTAAACTCCAGTCGTGGTAAGCACCCGCTTGGTCGCGCTGACTTTTATCCACGTGCATGATCCCGGTTTTTATCTGGAAACTAAATCCCTGGTATTTGAACGGATCTTTACTGTTGATCAGTAATGTACCATTCATTCCACCGGGTCCGTACAACGCGGAAGACGCGCCTGGTAACAGTTCCATATTATCAACGTCCAGTTCGGTAATGCCAATTACAGAGCCAACTGCAAAGTTTAATCCTGGCGCCTGGTTATCCATTCCGTCAACCAGTTGATTAAATCTTGCATTACCGCTTCCATTGAATCCCCGCGTACTTGGTGTGGCAAATGTTAAACTGGAATAGGTCATGTCCACACCTTTTATTTGGCGAAGCATGTCGTAATAATTTGTAGCGGGCGTATTCAAAATATTTATCGCGCTGATGCGCTCGATGGAAACCGGCGACTCCAATAATTTCTGCGGAACACGGCTGGCAGAAACCACCACTTCAATACCTAACGACGAGCCGGGGGTGAGTTCCACCTGCAAAGGTGTGCCGGCATCATTAACCAGCAGTTCGCGGCTGTCGTATCCTATGGAACTAAAAACCAGCGTAAGCGGAAATGATTTTGTAGTAGCTATTTTAAAGTTTCCCCTGGCATCGGTGAATATACCTGCGGAAGTGCCTTTAATGCCCACGGAAACCGAGGGCAGCACTTCTTTTGAGTTGCTGTTTTTTATATTTCCTGAAAGCGTTATGTTTTGCGAAAATGCGGAGTGACTTTTAAATAAAAAGAAATTCAGGAATAAGGAAATGGCGAGCGTGAGATTTCTCATAGAACTGTGGTTTGTTAGGAATTGATAAGGCAAAGTAGCCATTGTACCGAAACCGTTAAAATTTATTTAACTCGTTGGGTGTCCATAGGATATAACGATTTGGAACCTCAATACAAGTTGCTATATTCGGGCAATGAAAGACGGCCGTTTTCCGGGACAAACAAATTTTTACAGGGGCAAGGTTCGTGACGTTTACACTATCCGTGATAAGTGGTTAGTGATGATCGCATCCGACAGGATCTCCGCCTTCGACGTTATTCTTCCAAAACCGATTCCGTATAAGGGCCAGGTGCTAAACCAGATCGCGGCTTATATGCTTAACGCCACAAAAGATATTTGTTTGAACTGGCTATTGGAAACGCCGGCTCCTACTGCTGCCATCGGAAAAAAATGCGTTCCTTTTCGAATAGAGATGGTGGTTAGGGGAAATTTAACTGGTCACGCGTGGAGAACTTATTCCGCAGGTGTCAGAACGCTTTGCGGAGTGGTCATGCCCGAAGGAATGAAAGAAAACGACTTCTTCCCCAACCCCATTATTACACCATCAACAAAAGCCGATGAAGGCCACGATGAGGATATTTCGAAAGAAGAAATAATTTCAAAGGGGCTTGCCACTTCGGAAGACTGGAAGGTGCTGGAAAATTATACGCTCCAATTATTTGAAAGAGGGAAAAAACTGG
>JBDTMM010000215.1:0-4904 GCA_039934275.1 Flavitalea sp.
CGGAGTTAGGCGTTAAATACCTTACCCTCTATGCATTTTCAACCGAAAACTGGGACCGACCTGAAAACGAGGTGACCGGGTTGATGGAATTATTGGTGCAAACCATAAGATCAGAAACCGAAACCTTAAACAAGAATAACATCAGGCTGCATGTAATTGGCAATCTGAGCATGATGCCTCCCAATGCTATCAATGAGCTTCAGGAATCAATGGCCAACACCGCTAAAAATACGGGGCTCAACCTGGTTATGGCACTTAGTTATAGCAGCAGGTGGGAAATTGTTCATGCAGTACAATTACTCGCTATAGATGTAAGAGAAGGAAAAGTAGAACCTGAATCAATCACACAGAAAACCTTTGAGAAATATTTATGTACGGTTAGTTTCCCCGATCCCGAATTGATGATCCGAACAAGCGGAGAATTCAGGATCAGTAATTTTCTGCTCTACCAGCTTGCCTATTCCGAATTGTATTTTACTGATGTCCGCTGGCCGGATTTCCGAAAAGAAAATCTTTACACCGCGATACTCGATTTTCAATCCAGAGAACGCCGATTCGGCAAAACCAGCGAGCAAGTGATGCTTTAACAAAAAGTTTTAATAAATCCGTTTAATTTGCCCCATACAAAATTTCTTGGAATGCAGTGGAAGTCAATGTCCAGTATAACTATACTGGTTGTAATTTTTTTGTCGGTATCCTCTGCATTCGGTCAAACTACCGATTCTCTGCCCCAGGGTGACAGTCTTCAAAAATCTTTAGATACGGTACCAGCGAAAATAACTCCTGTTACCAATGCTCCGGATACATCGAATCCTACCTCCATCGACCCAAATCTTATTGAGCTTTCCACTTCTAAGGTTCCCAAAGAGTATACCATTTCCGGGATCAAGATCTCGGGCACCAAATATCTTGATGAACAACTGCTGGTTTCCATTTCCGGAATTTCAGTGGGTGATAAAGTAATGATCCCCGGAGGAGACATTTTCAGTAAGGCCATCAACAACCTCTGGAAACAAAACCTTTTTGCAAACATCCAGGTGTACTATACCAAAGTGGAAAACGGAAGAGTGGGTATTGAAATAGAGGTTACCGAAAGGCCCCGCCTGGCGAAATTCATTTTCAAAGGCATACGTAAATCCGATGAAGATGAATTGAAAAAGAAAACGGGTTTGGTTCCGGGAAGGGTGGTAACAGAAAATACAAAACAAAGCGCGATACTCGCGATCCAGAAATATTATACTGAAAAAGGCTTCCAGGGTGCAGAAGTAAAAGTCGATGAAGTTAACGATCCAAGTAAATCGAATTCGGTAACCGTTGTTTTTAATGTGAACAGGGGCGCGAAGGTGAGGATCAATGAATTGAATTTTTACGGCAACGAAAACATAGATGAATTCAAGCTAAAGAAACAAATGAAGGGCACAAAGGAAATGACCAAGATCACCCTTTATCCTTCTTCTAACGTGGGTACCTATGGTCCCAACCCACGCATGACCTTTCACGATTATTTCAACAACCTCGGCTTTTTATCATTGTCAAGAACAAGGGAATATCTCGATCCTTACTTCAGGTTTAAATTGTTCAGCTCTGCGAAATTCAGCCAGAAAAAATATGATGATGACAAAGAAAAGGTGCTTCATTATTACAACTCCTTTGGTTACAGGGATGCCAATATTGAGGCAGACACGCAATATGTAAATAATAAAGGAAGCCTGAATGTTGATCTTAAGATCAATGAAGGCAACAAGTATTATTTTGGAAACATCGCGTGGAAAGGAAACACAAAATACTCCGATTCTATTCTGAACATTATACTCGGAATAAAAAAAGGTGATATTTATAATGTACAGACCCTTAATAGAAAATTAGGAAAAGAACTCACGCAGGAAGGTGGTGATATCAGTGGTCTCTACCAGGATGATGGATATTTATTCTTCCGCGTTGACCCTGTAGAAACCGCTGTATATAACGATACCATCGATTTTGAAATCCGAATTGTAGAAGGACCGCAGGCAACAATCAAGAACATCACCATTTCCGGTAATGAAAAAACCAAGGAACACGTAATCCGCAGGGAAATAAGAACGTTACCGGGTGAAAAATTCAGCCGTACGGATCTTATCCGTTCACAAAGGGAAATATCACAACTGGGATATTTCAACCAGGAAAAAATCGGTATTAACCCGGTTCCGAATCCCGATGATGGTACGGTGGATATACAATATACTGTGGAAGAAAAATCTTCAGATCAGCTGGAACTCTCTGCAGGATGGGGTGGTGGTATCGGGTTGACCGGTACGCTTGGTGTGTCGTTCAATAACTTTTCTATCAATAATATCTGGAACAGAAAGGCGTGGGATCCCTTGCCAACGGGTGATGGACAGAAGCTTAGCCTAAGGGTTCAGTCTAACGGTCGGGCATACCAGTCGTACAATTTCTCCTTTACCGAACCATGGCTTGGAGGAAAGAAGCGAAATTCACTTACTGTGAGTTTATATAAGAGCGTATTCAGAACAGGTGGAATCTCAAACGGTCAGTACTTTTTCAGTGATACAAACAAGCTGAAGAACTTTGGTGCCTCTATATCCTTGGGAAAACAATTGAAGTTCCCTGATGACTTCTTCACACTTGTATATGCGTTGAACTATACGCAGTACAAACTGATCAATTATCCCTATTTCGTTTCCACATTCGATTCCGGCATATCTAATAACGTGAACATAAAATTCACGCTTAGCAGAAATTCATCGGGACCGAATCCTATTTACCCAACGAGCGGTTCGAGCTTTTTATTAAGCGGGCAGTTTACTCCTCCTTATTCTTTGTTTCATAAAAATGCAACCAGTCTTGAAACCTATAAACTTCCCGAATATCATAAATGGAGGTTTAATTCTGAATGGTATATTCCAATTGGCAAGCCGATGGGTGCTGATAAGAGCAAACAATTTGTGTTGAAGGCTGCCGCCAAATATGGCTTCATGGGCAGGTATAATACAAAGGTTGACTTTTCACCATTTGAAAGATTCCAGTTGGGCGATGCAGGTTTGGCAAATGGTAACTTTATCCTGGGTTACGACATCATTGCGCAGAGAGGATATCCTGTTTATGAAAATTCTGATCCTAAGATTAACCCCGATCAGCAGAATGCCACGAAGTTCTTTACTATGTTTAACAAGTATCAGTTGGAGCTCCGCTTTCCATTCACCACTAATCCGAGCAGTACCATTTATGGTATGGCTTGGTTCGAGGCAGCGAACGGATGGTACGATTATAAAACTTACAACCCTTTCAGGCTCCGTCGAAGTGCGGGGTTAGGAATGAGGTTCTTCCTTCCGATGTTTGGATTGCTTGGTTTCGATTATGGTGTGGGCTTCGACAGGCTTAAACCTGGAGGTAGCATCAAGGATGCATCACGCTTTACATTTATGTTAGGATTCGAACCAGAATAATTCTCCATTACAAAAATTACAGAAATGAAAAGATTCTTCCTGGCGGCCTTACTTATTGCCGCATGTGCCTTCAGCAGCCAGGCACAAGCTTATGCCATCATCGATACCAAATACATCCTCGACAAGATCCCCGATTACAAGGATGCGCAAAAAACACTTGACGATGTAAGTGCCGCATGGCAGAAAGAGATCGACACCAAACAATCGGATCTCGACAGGATGTACCGCAACTTTGAGGCAGAGCAGGTAATGCTTAGTGATGATCTTAAGAAAAAAAGGGAAGACGAATTATTTATGCACGAAAAGGAAGTACGTGACCTGCAAAAGCAACGCTTCGGCTTTGAAGGAGACCTGTTCAAGAAAAGACAGGAGCTCGTAAAACCCATTCAGGACAAGGTGTACACGGCAATTCAGAAGGTGGCAGTGAACCGCCACTATGATTTTATTTTGGATAAAAGTGAAGGAATTACTGTTATCTTTGCCGACCCAAAATTGGACCGCAGTGAGGATGTGCTACGTGAACTGGGAGTTAAATAATCATAAACCAAACGTCTTATACAACCGTTTAACGCTTTTTTTCAACTTAATAAAAACAGAAGGCCTGGAATTATTTAACCTCCTTCAGCCAAACCAAAAATGAAACAAATGAAAAAATTCTTAACTGCCTCCTTCATCACGGTCATTACGGTTCTGACTTCGGGCCATGCAAATGCGCAGAGTAAATTCGGTTATATCAGCACCGAGGAATTAATTGGTATCATGCCTGAAACCCAGAAGGCAGATTCAACACTTCAGCAGTACAGAACAGCACTTATCCAGAATGCTCAGGATAAACAAAGTTCTCTTGAAGGCGCTATTGAAAAATTCAATAAGGATTCTTCTGCCATGACTTCCTCTGTTAAAGAAGTAAAGAGAACGGAATTGCAGAAAATGCTTACAGATCTTCAGGGAGAAGAACCAAGAATGCAGCAGCAGTTACAGGCAAGGCAGCAGGAGCTGATCAACCCTATTAACAAAAAAGCATTTGACGCCATACAGGCCGTTGCGAAAGAAAGTGGTTTCACTTATATTTTCGAAAAGAATGCATTACTTGTTGCACCTCCGGGGGATGATGTTATTCAGTTGGTTGCAAAGAAATTAAATGTAAAAATGCCAGTACAGGGGCAAAGGCAGGGAGCAGCAGGACAAGGACAACGTCCGGCAGCACCTCCAGCTAAATAAATACTTCTTTTAATTGCGTAGAGCCGCTCCATGAGATATGGAGCGGCTTTTATTTTTATGTAATTTTGAGTATGTATGCAAACGGGCCGATTGGAATTTTTGATTCAGGATATGGTGGGTTGACGGTAATGAAAGAGATCGTGAAAAAGTTACCCGGCTACGATTATCTCTACCTTGGCGACAATGCCCGGGCGCCATATGGCAACCGCTCATTTGATACCGTTTACCGCTATACGC
>JBDTMM010000216.1:0-4886 GCA_039934275.1 Flavitalea sp.
ATTATGCCTTTTCCACATGGATACAGGCATTATATCCTGATAATCCGGCATTGCTGGTTTTTTCGATCAATAATTATCCTTTATTAGCCCTATCAAACCAAACATACCGCCTTATAACTGGAACCAGTTCCATGCCACCTGGAACTCGGGTAGCAATACCAGCATAACCATTGGCTAGTGAACATTAATTCGCACTTTCTGGGTAATGATTTTGCTCCGATGATATTTCATTCTCTCCGTATTATTCAGTCAAATACACTATTCATTTATCTGTTATCAAGCCTTCCATAAAAACCAGCAACAACGCCGCTATTTGCAAGGGCAATAAAGTAAATTATAATACCACTGCTGGCATTACCTATTCATGGATGCCAAGTAATATCCTTACATCCATTTCCATAGGAAATCCAATAGCACAACCTTCAACAAACCCTCAATATATTGTCAAGGGTGCCGGCTAAAGACACCGTTACAGTTACAGTTAATACTAAAGCTGCTATTAGCATCTAAGATGATAGCCTTCTTTTATGCAGTTCATGTTACAGAAAACTACTGTAATTATGATACTTCTATGTCAGTGAATGTTATCGTACATCCAATCCCGCTAGTATCTATACTTAAATCGAATGATATCAATTGCAATACTCCTACGCACAACTTTTTGCCTCTGGAGCAACAAATTATACCTGGGCACCAACTACCGGATTGGATGATGCCGGCAGCAATTCACCCACAGCGATCATTGATAAAACAATTACTTACCAGGTTACCGGCATCAATGATTTCGGGATATACCGCAAGCGAAAGTGTAACACTAAACGCAACTAAAACAGGAATACTGAGATTCGTGGTGCCAAATGCTTTTACACCAAATAACGGTGGCAAGAACGAATGCTTTGGAATCAAACCCTGGGGCAGTGCGGTTATAAAACAATTTTCCGTGTATGACCGATGGGGTCAGGTTGTTTTTAAAACCTATGATCCATCGCTATCCTGGGATGGAACTTTCAAAGAAAAACAAATGCCCCGGAGCATATGCTTATATTATTACAGCGCTCACCATTTGCGGAGAAGTTAGCCGCAAAAAATTAGTGACGCTTATCAAGCAATAAATTCCAAAAACCTATTTAGCCCCTGTTTTTTATGCTCGTCTAATTTATAGCTGATGAATTTGGTGTAATAATCATGCAGATTGAATTGCGGGAAAGGATGCAAGGCTATTACTTCATCGATCCTGTTTAATCCATAATCATTTGCTTCGTCAAACGCTTTTATAAATTGATCGTCCAATTTTTTATTGCTGACCCAAGCTGCAAAAACAAACGGCAGACCGGTATGCAATTTCCAAACCTCTCCAAGATCATAGGTATAGGTTGAAATTTTTCGCTGCAGCAATGATCTGTCGCCGATTACCAAACCCGCAGTAGTGTCGGTTATTTTTTGTTCATAACCTTCGAAAGTGTTTAATAATTCGGGGCTTATTTTCCAGTATTCCTTTAATAATATTTTTGCGAGTTCTACCGAAGTGCGGCTCTGGTAATCGAGGTAGATCTTTTCTATTTTCTCAATAGGTACTTCGCTGAAAATGCACACCGAAGCCACGGCTCCGTCGCTGCCGATGCAGTGTTCTCCTACAAGGAACCACTCTTTTAACTCGGGAATTACTGCCACCGGCACAAGACCAATATCTATAGCTCCATCTTTAAGGCTCTGTGCGAGTTTTGCCGGGAAATCGGGTATCAGTTCGATTTGGTTTTTAACTGCGCATTTTTCCAGTCCGTAAACCAGTGGTGCTGTATTGAGATAATTCACTATTCCAACCTTTATCTTGCTCAATTAGTTTAATTTTACGGCGCAAAGTTAATGGCTCTGCACTATTTACAACACTCATTCATGGAACTTAACCAGCTTACAGCAATTTCTCCTATTGACGGCCGCTATAGGAAACAGGTTCATCACCTTGATGAATATTTTTCTGAATACGCGCTTATCAGGTACAGGGTTTTAATCGAGACAGAATATTTCTTTTTTCTTGCCGATAAAAAATTCTTTGCGCTAAGCAATGCTGCGAGAAATTCAATTAAGAAGGTTTCGGACAATTTTTCGGTGAAAGATGCAAATGAGATTAAAGCGACCGAAGCGATCACGAACCATGATGTAAAGGCTGTAGAATATTTCTTGAAGAAAAAACTGGATGCCTCAAAAAATGGAAGGCTTAAAGAATGGGTACATTTTGGATTGACCTCTCAGGATATTAATAATACTGCAATACCATTATCATGGAAACACGCCGTTGAATTTGAATACCTGCCTTCGCTTTTGAATTTGAACCGGCAACTGGAGTTACTTGCAACGGAATGGAAAGATATTCCATTGCTGGCCAGAACCCACGGCCAGCCTGCCACGCCAACGAAACTAGGCAAAGAGTTCATGGTGTTTATCGAAAGAATAGAGAATCAGGTAGAATTATTTATACAGATTCCCTTCTCCGCAAAATTTGGCGGGGCCACAGGAAATTTCAATGCGCATTATGCTGCCTACCCAAAGAAAAACTGGGTGAAACTTGCGAATGAATTTGTGGAAGGAACGCTTGGATTGCAGCGTCAGCAATACACTACGCAAATAGAACACTACGATAATCTCGCCGCACACTTTGATGGAATAAAAAGGATTAATACTATACTGATCGATTTTTGCCGGGATATATGGACCTACATTTCCATGGATTATTTCAAGCAGAAATTGCGGAAGGGCGAAGTCGGATCATCTGCAATGCCACATAAAGTTAATCCGATCGACTTTGAAAATGCCGAGGGAAATCTTGGCGTTGCCAATGCCTTATTCGAACATTTTTCCTCAAAGCTGCCCATTTCACGGCTACAGCGTGACCTAACGGATTCTACCGTATTGAGAAATATCGGTGTTCCTTTCGCACACACTATTCTTGCTTTTAAATCTATAGAGAAAGGTTTGAGCAAACTGGTACTTAACGAATCGAAAATCAACGACGACCTTGAAAATAACTGGGCAGTGGTATCTGAAGCCATTCAAACCATCCTGCGCCGCGAAAACTACCCCGAACCCTACGAGGCATTAAAAGAATTAACCCGTGGAAATGCAGGGATTAATAAGCAGAGCATGCATTCATTTATAGATGGGCTGAACGTATCTCCCCTTATCAAAAAAGAATTGAAAAAAATTACTCAACAAACTTATACGGGTATCACACCGCAATATTAATCCCTAGACGGCTTCTTTGTGTATTTCACTCGTGAAATGAAACTGTATATCAGGGTTGTTGGTTCGTTCAGTATTAAGGAACCATTCACTCTGGGCGAGGTACACAAGGTGGCCGTCTTTGTCTTCCGCAATGTTGGAAGATTTAAAACGCGTGAACTCCTCCAATTTTCGGGGATCGCTACTGGTGATCCAGCAGGCCTTATAATAGGGAACGCTATTAAACTGAACCGACGCCCCATATTCATGCAGCAAACGGTATTGTATCACTTCAAACTGCAACTCGCCCACACAACCAATTATCTTTTTGTTTCCCCCATATTGCGTGAATAATTGCGCAACACCTTCATCGGTCAGCTGCAATAATCCTTTTTCAAGTTGCTTGGTTTTCATCGGATCCTTATTCACTACCTCCTTAAATATTTCGGGCGAAAAAGAAGGAATACCGGTGAAATAAAAATCTTCGCCCTCGGTAAGCGTATCGCCAATTTTAAAATTTCCGGTATCGAACAATCCCACTACATCGCCCGGAAAAGCCTGCTCAATCACATCTTTATCTCTAGCCAGAAAGGTATATGGATTGCTGAACCTGATATCCTTATCCAACCTAACGTGATGGAAATATTTATTGCGCTCGAATTTCCCCGAACACACCCTTATGAAGGCGATCCTGTCCCGGTGCTTGGGATCAAGGTTTGCATGAATTTTAAATACAAATCCACTGAATTTATCTTCCCCAACTTCCACCGGACGAACAGAAGTTTCCCTGCTGCGGGGTGCGGGTGCAATTTTGATAAAGGTATCCAGCATTTCCTTTACCCCGAAATTATTAATAGCACTACCGAAAAATACCGGCGCTATCTTACCAGCGAGGTAATCTTCATTATTCAACTGTCCATATACACCGTCAATCAGCTCCACATCTTCCCTTAAAACCGCAGCATCTTTTTCACCCAGTTTATCGTCAAGCGTCGGGTCGCTCAGGTCTTCGATCTTAAGTGAGCCTTCTTCATTCCCTTTTGTATGGGCAGTAAATAAAAGCAGATTCTTATCGTACAAATTATATACCCCTTTAAAATCCTTGCCGCTGTTGATAGGCCAGGTCATAGGGTGCAATGAGATCTTCAATTCATTTTCTATTTCTTCGAGCAGGTCGAATCGGTTTTTTCCATCGCGGTCCATCTTATTGATGAAAACGATCACCGGTGTGTCCCGCATCCGGCACACTTCCATCAGCCTGCGGGTTTGGGCTTCTACCCCGTTTACGCTGTCAATCACCAGAATAACACTGTCAACTGCCGTGAGGGTTCTGTAAGTGTCTTCAGCAAAGTCTTTGTGCCCAGGGGTATCGAGAAGGTTGATAAGAATTCCCCTGTACTCAAAGCTCATCACGCTGGTAGCCACAGAGATTCCCCGTTGCCTTTCGATTTCCATGAAATCGCTGGTAGCATGTTTTTTGATCTTGTTGCTTTTTACAGCACCCGCTGTTTGAATGGCGCCGCCAAATAACAGGAATTTTTCTGTTAAGGTTGTTTTACCGGCATCGGGGTGACTGATGATGGCGAATGTTTTACGTTTTTCTATTTCGTTGATATATTTCATGGTGTTGCCCGCAGATTTCGCAGATAGCGCAGAAACCTATTTTTATT
>JBDTMM010000217.1:0-4885 GCA_039934275.1 Flavitalea sp.
CCTGCTTATCATTTGTACAATACATCACTTATTATTCACCAGGGGCTCGATGCCAAACAGAAAATTGACCTGGCGCAAATCAAGGCGAGCATTTTGGAAGAAGTGTATAAAGATGAATCAACAAGAGATACAATTGTAAAGGGACCCTCCAAAGACGAATGGCTACCACCGGATATTGGCGCGGAATTGAAGAGCCTGTACCCAGAGATGTTAAGCTATACTTTACAATCGGCAGTGGCCCACAGGCTGGATTCAACCAGAACGGATTCCATACTGTTGTTTACGGCAGTTTTGCAGAAGCCCATTTTAACAAAGGACCAATATAAACTGAAGAGGTGGCTGAACGAACGTTTGAAGTCAGACTCACTGGTTGTTTCATTAACTACCGGCAAATAACACTACAATATGAAAATATCGCAAAACATATTTTTGAGCTTGCTTTTTATTTTTCTTTATCTGTCGTAAACAATATGATCATCACAAAAACCTGCTGCGCACAAACAACATGCTGCAGTTTTTGAGCAGGGATTATAGCAGAAACAACTTGAAATCTGCACAGACCTACAACGACTCTGATCTGCCTATCAACTTTTCACCTGAATATGGCTTTACTTTTTATGGACAGGATGGAGTAATCCATAGCGTACTTAAAATAAAAAATGTGGTGTTCGCGTGTGAATAGAAAGTGGCAATACCAGTTACGGATTTATTGTATTTCTGGAGCAGTGGCCGAAGCTTTAGTGTAGGTGCGCTATTATTTTTATAAATTTCAGGTTTTCATCCTTCGTCAGTTGAGAGACTTACCGTCATCCATTTTTCAAGCTCCGCCTGCCTGTTTGCTTCTGTTTGTTTGAGTATTGCAAGTGCATCACTGCCCAAAATAAGATGTACAGGGGGCTCGGGGTGTTTAGCCAGCTCCACCAATACATCGGCTGCTTTTGCAGGGCTGCCCTTAGCAACAAAACTTTGGGTTTTAAACGAGGTAACCCTCGCATCAACGGTAGATTCATAACCCTCAACTTTTGGGGCAAAACTCATGGAGTCTCCACCCCAGTCTGTTTTAAACCCACCTGGCTCAACTGAAGTTACTTTTATTCCTATGGGTCCAACTTCTTTAGCGAGTGCTTCGCTAAAACCCGACAGCCCGAACTTGGCGCTTTGATAGATCGATAAACCGATACTCGTAATACGGCCACCGATAGAACTGATTTGAAGGATCCTTCCAGAGCGTTGTTTTCGCATAATGGGCAACACAACACGTGTGATTTCGATCGGTGCATATAAATTGGTCTCGAGTTGACTGCGCACTTGTTCATCTGTAAATGCTTCCGCTGCCCCGGTAATCCCAAAGCCTGCATTGTTCACCAAAACGTCTATTCGGTTGAACCTATTGATAGTATCGGCAACCGCTTTTTTTACCTGCTTATAATCCGTTACATCGAGTGCGATGGGAAATAATTGGTTCGGATACTTTTCCAAAAGATCATTTAGTTGTTCCGGATTTCTTGCAGTGGCTGCCACCAGGTCACCACTTGCCAGCACTGCTTCTGTCAAACTTCTTCCAAGGCCCCTTGAGCTCCCCGTTATAAACCAAACTTTTTTCATATGCTTCCATTTTTTATTGAACGAATTTTTTATACTGATTTTTCAAGGCACAGACGAAATTTTTCCAGGCCTGTTTCAGCAAGTGAAAATTACTTAAAGAATGATATATCTATATAATATTCTCCAGGTAATTTCTCCAGCCCAAATCCGATGGAATGAAATATTTTTAATAATACTTGTATTGAATTTTCCACTGTATTTCTGTAAGAAATGCCGTGCGGGAACATTTAAAATTGATATTGTTGCAGGACACGACCCCTTTTCCAGGCGGCATTTGCCGCCTTTGCCGGTTCGGAAACAAAAGTAAACACTGCAAATAAAACGCATGGCCCATTATTATTCACCGGAGGTGAAAAGAGCTACATTGCGCCTCCAATGCTCGGTATGGCATCGCTAAAAAATATGATAAGTCTTTGGTTACAAATTTCAATCATGTGAAAACAGAGGACACTCGCTCATCGTTGACCATTGCTGGAAAGATGTGGCGGCTTATTCGCTCTCCTGGCTTAATAAAAATGGATTTTGAGTTTTTCCCTACAGGGTTTTAAATGATATAAGCGCCTTAATTTTAGTTGCGAGTAATGTATAGTCGTCCATTTTAATGGGTTTCATCAAAAAATCATTTGCCCCCATCCGGAAACACATATCTTTTTCGCGGTTGGAATTGGAGGTAGTGAACATAATGATCGGCACCTGGGCATATTTTGCCTGGAGGCGTATGGTTTGAAGCGTCTTGAATCCGTCCCACACCGGCATATTAATATCCAGCACAATGCAGGCAGGCAAGAGACCATCTGCCGGAATGGATTCGAGATATTGTACCAGCGGTAGTCCATTGTCGAAACTTAACGTGGTCAATTTTCGATTCATCCTGATAATTAATTCTTTAAATGCCTGCTGGTCGTCAGTGTCATCTTCTGCGTATAAAATAATTGGAGTTTTACTGGTAGTCATATAGCGTAAAAGCAACTTAGCTCAATTTTCCTATTTAAAAAAACAACGGAAACTTTAAATTTCATATTCGGACCTTATTTTACCCTATTCGTACATTGCACATCGAATTAAATATATTAATCATGATCTTAAAAGATCGATGATGTAATTATAACAAGCATTGTTTTAAAAGATTCATTGTGTCCTATCCTGGACAGCCTGTTTTACAAAACCCAGGAGATATTCGAACGTCTTTATATCGTCGGCAGGGTATAAATTATTATATCTTAAAGTTCACTGAAAAGGAATGCATCTCATTTTCAAAAGAATATTTGAGCGCGTAGTTCGAAACAGTGCAAATTTTTTCCGCGATTGATAGACCAAGGCCAATACTCTTACTGTCGGCTTCATCTTTCTGAAATCTTTGAAATATCCTGCTGGCATCGAGTGGCCCCTTAACTGCTGTATTGCTAATAATAAATTCCGAATTCCCTTTTATTAGTATTTTAATCAAACCTGATTTTGGGGTGTACCTGATCGCGTTTGAGATCAGGTTTGTCAATAAGATTTCTATCAGGGTAGTATCGCCATCCAGCATTAAAATATTTTCCGGACTGAATACAATGGAAATATTTTTTTCAATTGATGCAAAGGCAAATTGAGTTACTGTTTTTTGTATCGTTTCGTTTAATACAACCGGTTCTTTTTTTATCGATGCATTATTTTCGATGGTGGATATTAGTAATAAACTGCTGTTTAGGCGATTCATTCTCTGACTTGCATCTGCAAGGTCACTCATTAGTGCGGCCTGTTTGCTTGTTGGATCGGTTTGCATGAGCAGCTCGAGTTTGCCTTGCAGTATGGCGAGCGGCGTTTGCATTTCGTGAGCTGCATTTTCGGTAAATTCCTTTTGAGATCTGAATGTATGAAGATTATGGTCGATCAAAGTAGATAAGGATTGGTTCAATACTTTGAATTCGTCAATTTCTGTTTTTTCAAATGATGGAATTTGATTGCTTGCAAGCGTATAGCTGTGTAATTGATTAATGGTATTGTAAAATGGCTTCCAGATATTTTTCGAGATTTGCCTGTTGATGATCGAAGATCCAATAATGATGAGCACCAATAAAATGATCATCACTATCAATATACTTTTTATCAGCTCCTCTCTGTCAATAAGGGATCTCCTTATCAATACTTTATAGTTCTGTTTACCCTGGTTTAAATACCCTTCTAAAAAACGGTAAGGAATGTTTTCTCCCGATATTTTGTCGAAAATTTTCGTATTATAAAAATAGTCACTGCAATCTGAAGGCTTTATATCTACTTTCGAAATACCATAGGCCGATAATTCCGCCGTTGTTAAAGCGCCCTTGGCATTTTTTATTTCGTCTGCGGTTTCTTCCTTCTGAGCAATCAGGCTTTCATCCGCTTCTTCATAAACAATTTCCTGAATAACAAAGTAAAAAATGGGTATTGCTATTGATACAATGATGATCGCGTAAACCAGGTAAGAATATATCGTTCTTGTTAATAACTTCATTGTTCCACCTCAAATTTATACCCCATTCCATACACGCTTCTGATATAATCTTTACAGCCCCCCAGTGATAATTTCTTTTTCAGGTTTTTGATGTGGGTATATATAAAATCAAAATTGTCGAAATATCCAGCTTCGCCATTTGATAAATGTTCTGCAATGGCATTTTTCGAAATTACCCTGTTTTTGTTGATTAGTAAATACAGTAAGAGGTCGTATTCTTTCCGCGTTACATCGATAAAGGAATTATTGACTGTTACGGTTTTTCCTTCTGTATCTAATGAAAGTTCACCAATGGTGAGTACTTTATTCCCGCCAAATCTTCTTCTCCTGATAAGTGAAGAAATTCTTGCGCTTAACTCGGACAGATGAAAGGGTTTTGACAAATAATCGTCCGCGCCTAGTTTCAAACCGGTAATGCGATCGTCAATAGCGTTTTTTGCTGAAATAATAATCACCCCTTCTGTGCGATTATGTACATTAAGTTGTTTTAAAATTTGCAATCCGTTTCCGTCGGGGAGGGATATATCTAAAAGGATGCAATCGTAATCATAGGACTCGATCTTGGCAGTGGCAGTTTTTAAATTGTCGGCAATTTCACAGGTGTAGTTCTCTCCCGAGAGATAACCAGCCATATTGCTGCTTAATTCTTTTTCATCCTCGATAATCAGAATCTTCATTCTTTGAAGTTTGACAAAGATTCATTTCAAATCTGAAGATAATCTGATCTGGCCAGAACGTGAAAATTTTAATATTAAGGTGCATAAATATTACCCCGAATTGTTGCAATAACGAAACACTAAAATT
>JBDTMM010000218.1:0-4877 GCA_039934275.1 Flavitalea sp.
CCGGGATTTATCAACACTGAAAATTGAGAATTAAATGGATTGGGCAAAACATTTATATAACTGTTTCCTAATAATACCGTCGCATTTTTCAGTAGCCGCTTTGTTTTGAGATCTTCAAATGCAATTCGGAAATTCGGAATGCCATACCCAAACCGGTTGAGATCGGGGTTTTCGAAGTGGTCGGAACTTCTTTGCACAGCATCTATGATTTCCATATTGGTAAAATCTGTAAATGCCTGCCAGAGACACAATATCAATCCCGCAACATTAGGGTTTGAATAAGAGGTACCATTTCCATTTGTAGGATTTCCAGAAGGATCTGCAAACACTGCGGCCCTTCCCACAGAAACAATGTTTGGCTTCGTGTGACCGGAGCTGTTAGGCCCCCACGAGCTGCCTGGAGCGATCACTTTATTTATATCGATAGAGCCCACGGCCACTACACTATCTCCATCTGCAGGCACCATCACGTATTTAATTTCTGTACTTTGCTGGCCTGAATTTCCCGCACTTACCATCACAATCATCCCTTTCTTTGCCGCTAAATTTGCGACCATAGTAATAGGAGATGTTTTGCCATCTCTTTTTGAATAGGGAATATTATAAGCGGGGTTATCAAAATTCGCATATCCCAGCGACGAAGAGATCATATCTACCCCAACACTATCTGCTCTTTCTGCTGCAGCGGCCCAGTACTGTTCTTCTACGGGACGTTCTGAACCAGGATCCTCGGTTTTAAACAGCCAGTAATTGGCATTAGGTGCTGTGCCCACGATAAATCCTGGCCTGTTTGCGGCAAGTATCGAAAAACAATTTGCACCATGAACGTCATCTTCATTTACACTGGTTTCGTTATTTACAAAATCATATTCACCCATCACACGATTGTTCATTCTTACGCTATCGAATGCGGGATTCAATTTATAATTGAAATAGCCCGCGTCGAGCATGGCGATGGTCATTCCCTGTCCACGGAAATTTAAATTGTGCAAATATTCTCCCTCGTGAACGTGTACCTGTGGTGAATTGACACCGTAATTAAGTGTATCCGCATTTGAAATATACTCGCATGCGGGGGATGTATTATTTATTGGATTGAATTCCTCAAGTTTACCACTGATCGCCGGTTGATGAGGTGCGTTATTATGGAAAGAAACCTTATCTGATCTTACAACAAATGGAAATGCATTAACGGGAATGAGCGTCGATGAGTCTGCTACTTCCACCAGGATATTATTCAGCCATTTGGAAGTATTGATGACCGTTATACCCGGAATTTTTTCGATGGAATCGATATATACTTTACTCACAGGAATGTCAGTTAGGTCGATAGGGATTTTTTGCCTTGCACGGCGTTCGATAGCTTTTGCTGAAAGAAATGCCGAGGGTTGGTTGATAGAAAATATACTGCCCTGTTTATCTTTTAGCTGGATAACGTACCTGCTGTTTTGGGAGCGTGACGATAGTGCGGAAAGGATTATCATTAATATGCAGCAGAACTTGTTCATAGGAGCGTTCCTAATTGTGATCGATGATCCTCATCTTCAAACCAAACCCCGAGATAAATCCGGGATTGCCTGCAGCGGGCGGCTGGTATTCCCACATCACCACTTCTTTATACACCAGACCTATATTTTTTGAATATTGTTCCACCCAGTAATTGCGGTAAGCGAGCGCATCAGAAAATTCAATAGGAACGTTTGCCGAATCTGCCTGCTGCAACACCGTTACGGTACTGTCATAGAAGTTGCCGTTTACTTCGGCGGATTGATTAACGTTCTGGTAAGTATAGTCCCATTTGTCTATGTCTTCGTCGTTACTGAATTGATAAAGATCAAAGTACGGGGCAGTAGGTAAATAAGTATTTCCCCTCCAGGTAAATGCTTCTGTAACGGGGAGTTTCAATTTTTGGAAACGAAGATTATTTTCGGTTACATCAACTCCTTCACGTGAGGGTGTAACCACATAGGACATCGACGCACTGTAATCACCCTCATTGGTGCTTAGTGTGTCTCTCAGGTACCTTACGATGCGAAATGCCGGCCTTCCAAGATTGTCTGTGATCTCGGCGTCCACCACATCCTTTGCGTCGTAATAGATAGTAGTATCTTTTTGGCCAAAGTTCACATAAAGTGTAGAGTCGAGCCGGTAATGAATGTATTTACCGGGTTGCATAGGCAGGTAGTCATTTACGGGCGCTGTGGGCACCGTATCTGATTTTTTACAGAACTGCAGCGTTACCGAAAGCGTAATGACAAAAATGATGTAGCGATGTTTTTTCATGCGATAGCATCGGAAAACGTATGGAAACATCAATTTATTGCCCTAAACCGTTGAAAATAAAGCGCTAAAACTGGATAATACCTCCGCCGATCACATCGTCCCCATCGTAGAAAACGGCGCTCTGGCCGGGTGCTATGCTCTTGGCATCCTGGTAAAATTTTACATTTATGCCACGCTCGTGATGGTATAGATTGGAGAGTGAGCCCTTGTCTTTATAGCGAACTTTGGTAATCGCTTCCATTCCATCTGTTATGTCGTCATACTTCATCCAGTTGATCTTACCAACAAGCATTTCTGCCTGGTTAAGATCCTCTTCATCACCCAGTACAATGGTATTTGATTCGGGTTGAATATTGGTCACATAAACAGGTTTGCCGAAGGCAACGTCGAGGCCGCGGCGCTGGCCGATAGTGTAAAACGGATATCCCCTGTGCTGGCCGAGGATCCTGCCCGACTTGTCAACGAAATTGCCGCCTTCCACGGATTCCTGTAACCCGGGTATCCTTCTTTTTAAAAACCCCCTGTAGTCGTTATCGGGAACAAAACATATTTCATAACTCTCGCTCTTTTTAGCGAGTTCAGGGTAACCATAATCGAGTGCCATCTGCCTGATCTGCGGTTTGTGATAGGTGCCAAGGGGCAGGATGGTTCTGGCAAGCAGTTCTTGCTGCAAGCCCCAGAGCACATAACTCTGGTCTTTCAGGTCGTCATTGCCACGGCTGAGAAAATAGCGGCCGCTGGAGTGTTGATTAACTTTTGCGTAGTGGCCGGTTGCGATGAATTCGCAACCCAGTGCATCCGCTCTTTTAAGCAATGCCCGCCATTTGATGTGTGTATTGCACATCACACAGGGGTTTGGAGTTCTTCCTGCGAGATATTCTTCTACAAAATTATCGATAACAAAATCGCCGAATTCTTCCCTGATGTCGAGAATATAATGAGGGAAACCGTGTTGTACGGCAGCCATTCTCGCGTCATTAAAGGAGTCGATATTGCAGCATCCGGTTTCTTTTTTGCTGGTTCCACTGGAGGCATAGTCCCACGTTTTCATGGTGATGCCAATCACTTCATACCCCTGGTCATTGAGCATCAGGGCGGTAACGGTACTGTCGATACCACCGCTCATTGCAACAAGAACTTTCCCATTCCGGCTCATGCTGCAAATATAACTCAGACGGCCCGGTTTATTTCATCATCCCGAAACGTACCCCAAAATGGAAGTCAACCTGTTTTGACTCACCAACTAATGCTGAGATAACGCTTCCAGAACCAATAAATACCGGTCCGAAGCGGAGGGAGATGCCTGCATTTAATTTGCTTAACTGGTTGTAATTGATTGGAAGATAAACACCGAAGGCGCGCTTTTCAAATCTTGGAGCTATGGTGATGCTGGAATAAGTAACGTTATTATAAGCCTTGGTTTTGTTGCTTAAAGAAAACTGACCGCCCATGCTTACAAAAAATCCATTTTCTATATGGTAGTCTGCGTCTAATTGTAAAGTTGTTGGTAAAGACACTTTATAAGTGGTGGATGCATTTGCCGGTAGCGCGGTAAAATACTGCGGACGTGCGGCAAAGAAACTGTTATAGTCGTCGATATTCACATTTTGAAAATCGTTCAGATACAAACGCTGGTTGCCGGTGATGTGCATGTTGTAGGCGCCGCTTCTTTCCGTATCTTTTTTATATTTTATACTTCCGATGTCGAGGATGGAAGCGCCGAATTTGAATTTATAGGGAGTATATTTTTTTGCTGAAGAAACATCGGTACGAAATTCATAAACAAAACCAATGTCTGTTCCAAAGCCATGACTCTTCATTTTTGTGAGGTCGTTGCCATCGAAATTGGAAATATTAACCCCACCGAATCCTGTGGAAATCTGGCCGGTAGTATTTGCCAAATAGGCGTCACGTACTATAATATCTGAATTTAGTGTTGTGTTGAATGTATTAATATCAACATAACCATTTCCTGCACCAGAAAGGTATTTAAGGCTGATGCCTGCTTTTAGTGTATGAGGTCCTTCTGTGAATTCCCTTGCGTAGCTCAATCCAAATTCTGACCATGCATTTACTGCGAGTCGCATGTTCTGATTGGAAGAAATGGTGTATGGTAAAGAGCCATCATTTATAAAGTCACTGTTGGAGAGTTCGTTGAATAACTTTCCATCGATATTCTTTACCGTACCAAAAGCGCGTGCGCGCGTGGTAAATGCAAAACTGTTTTTTCCAACACTTACCATTACCGATGGTCCGTGAATATCTGTTGTAAATGATCCGCTTGCGGGACCTGCATTTTTTCCGAAGATCTGGTTTTTGATACTGTCGCCGTTAAAACTCTGGCCGATGTTACTCAGTTTGAAGGACGCCTGGTTGTTTGCAACGAGGGTACTGAGCGAAAAAAGATTTACGTCGAATTTATAGGGACTGCCTGCCATGGTTGCGGGATTAAAAAAAACGCCGTTGACGCCTGTATAACTTCCGCTTCTGTAGCCAGGAAAATCCTGCGCCGAAATAGAATTGATAATAACGAATGACAAGATTACGAGTAAGAAGTTCTTCATGGTTTTTGGTTCTATTAGTAGTTGGATTTG
>JBDTMM010000219.1:0-4857 GCA_039934275.1 Flavitalea sp.
GGTACTTGCGAGGCGCTGTGAGAAATCTTCATACCCAATTCACAAGTCAGTTCCTATTTGAATTTCTCAGTGCCCATTCAACCATAGACTTTAACACAGTTGTCAACCCCCCTGTTGAAGCACTAAAGCTATTTTACATGCGGCGGTTAGTCGGGCTCCGCTTTTCTTAAAACAATCCTTTCGTCCTGCTTGTGCTTCGGGTGCCGTATCAAAAATGGAAAATTAATCGGTACAATTATCCGGTAACCTTTTCTGGCGTCCTCTGCGTTCTTCGCGATAGCCTGATTACGCTACAACAGAATTGCATAGACCGCAGCGGTATCGCAAGAAGGCGAAGTGTAAACCAGTTATTTTTGTAACATTTGCGTTACCTCGTTTTCGAATTCCCTTTTAAATTCTTCGTAATACACGCCGGAGCCCGGGCCATTAAATCCTGTGTTGATTTTGTTCACTTTGCCATCTTTCCCTATAAATATAGTCGTTGGAAAACCCTTAATCTTTTCCACCTGAGGAAGTGTTTTTTCCGTTTTCCTCTCATCGGACACTTTTACGCCGGTTATTAAAAAAGGATAGGTAACATCGAATCTTTTTTGAAAAGTTGACAATCCTTTTTTAGCGGCCTCAAAATTGTCTGTGATTTCATAGGCGAGGCCTATAATCTCCACGCCCCTGTTTTTATTCTTTTTGTACCAATCACTCAGGAACGCGGTTTCATCCATACAATTGGGGCACCACGATCCCATAAGTTGAATAATCACCACCTTATTTTTATAGCGCTCGTCATTAATAGAAACGGTATCACCATTAGTTGAGGGAAACCGGAAATTGAGTTTCGACTCACCTTCACGCATAACCGTAATAGAATAACTATCGGGTAATTGAGCATCACTATCTCTTTTTGCGGACCATTTCTGGGTAAACATCAATCCCGAAAATAAGGCTCCTTCTTTCATCGTATTCGCATCATCGGCTTTCGCACTGAATAAAACTGCATGATCGCCATCAAATGCGGAGAGTTTAAGGCTATCGCCACTCACGGTTCCTTCGAGAAAACGATAATCTCCGGTTGGCGTTAAAAAGGTGCCGGTGATCTTTCCATTTTTATCCTGTACAAATTCTCCTACGGCCTGTGTTTCCGAATTATTTTTTCTCTCGAAGGTCACTGCCCATTTTCCAGATAAATTAAAAGCAGGTTTTACTTTTGGTAAATACCTCGATCTGCTACCGAATTTCGCTGTAAATGGGGTTTCCCTGTTTATAGCATTCGATTTTTTTATAAACACTCCTTCAAGGTCGCCGTTGGTTTTTATCCGCGCATTAAAGATTGAATTAAAAAAGGGCATCTGGATGAATACGGAATCCATTTTTTGCGTAACGCTATCTACCAGCAATCTTTCGGTACCATTCAGCACATACAATAATTGCCGGTTGTTTTTTAGTTCCGTAACAAAATTGAAAATTATTTGATTGCCATCGGGTCTTTGCAATATTCCCCTCCAGGTTCCCGACTTTAATATGGAGGTTTTATGTTTTTGCGCAAGGACCTTATTGCTCAAAATATAGATCACCACAAGCATCACCATTACTAATATTCTCGTATTCATTTTGTACATCCTAATTTTATGCTAAACCACTTTTGGGCACACTGCGCTTTCCTGTGCGTACTTTGCGTTACTCTGATTGCCGCGAAAGTATGTGGCAAATAAGGCATAGGAGAGCGCAGCGTGCGCAAAGAAAAAAGTTGCCGCTCAATATAGCATTAAGTGGTGTATTTTAGAGTAAACAGCAATATCAATAACATTTTATAAACGATCAGGAATCTTACCAGAGCAAAATGCCAATAGAATGCTTAGCCGATCCAATAAAGATTATGAAGGCATGGGAGTATTGATGTATCGAATAACAAGGATATGCCAGAAAAATTAAAAATTTTCGCTCTTTCAGGAAGCACGCGCCAAAACTCATCGAACCATAACCTGATAAAAGCCATCGGTAAATTAACGACTGTGTTATTTGCAATTGATATGTTCGAAGGTCTTGCTGAACTTCCTCATTTTAATCCCGACAAGGATGGTGACGCGGTTGACCCTAAGATAACTTCCTTCCGTAACCGGTTAAGAGAAGCAGATGCCATTCTCATCTGTACGCCAGAATACGCAGTAGGGGTGCCGGGCAGTTTGAAGAATGCAATCGACTGGACCGTGTCTTCTATGGAGTTTTCTCATAAGCCCGTAGCCCTGATCACGGCTTCTACCTCGGGGCAGTTTTCGCACCCGTCGTTGATGGCAACGTTACTTATAATCGAATCTAAAATAACAGAGCGAAGTCAACTGGTGATACCGGCCATCAAAACAAAAGTAAATGATGAAGGAATCATCACCGATGCGCCTACTTTGAACAAAATAAACGAACTTATTGCTTCATTAATAAAAATGGTCCGGGATCCTGCCTCTGAAGAATACTTACCTCCCCCACAGTTTAAGATATAAATGGTTCGATGATGGTAACCTCGCGGGTGCACTACTTTCTGCTGGTAAATGTATTTTTTATTGTACACATTTCCGTTGCGCAAACTCCTGACTCAGCGTGGATCCGCATAAATCAACCAGGTTATTTTATTAATAGTTCCAAAGTGGCGGTATGGGTTAGCAAAACACAAAATGCGCCCTGCGATTCCGGTCTTGCCGTTTACCACAACGATGGAAAGGATAATACCACTAACGAACCGACCATGGAGGGTACGGCATCATTAATTTATTTACTCGCAGAAACAGAATCGGAGAGCAAAATCTTAAAAACAAAATAATACTATGTCGCTTTTAGGAATCGATCTGGGAGGAACAAAACTGGCCATTGCCGTTATCAGTTCCAGTGGCGATATTATTCACAAAGAAAGCATCAAACTTGAGGGCCGCGAGGGAAAGCAAGTGGGCGCCCTTGTTACCTATGTTATTGGTGTGGTATTAAAGGCTGAACGCTTTTCGAAGGATCCCGTTCATTCCATTGGCATTTGTGTGCCCGGCATCATCAGGATGAATATGGGAACGGTGTGGGCACCAAATATTCCCGGTTGGGAGAACTATGCCTTAATGGATGAAGTAAAATCTATTGCAGGAAATGTTCCGGTGATCATCGACAGCGACCGCACCTGTTACCTGCAGGGTGAAATATGGAAAGGAAATGCAAAGGGATGCAAAGACGCCATCTATCTCTCCGTAGGAACAGGCATAGGAGCCGGCATTATAACAGATGGAAAAATATTACGCGGCTCCCAAAACATATCGGGAGCCATAGGATGGATGGCCCTTAATAAACCCTTCGTAAAAGAATTTACCGAATGTGGCAATTTTGAATACTTCTCTTCCGGGAAAGGAATTGCACGCCTTGCGCAGGATATTTTGAAAGCTGCCATATCTTACGAGGGTCAGTTAAGAAATAAAAATATCGAAGACATTAACAGTCATGATGTATTTGTTGCATACGAAAATGACGATGAAATTGCCCTGAATGTAATGAGTGTTTGTGTAGAATACTGGGGCATGGCCGTAGCTAACCTCATTAGTTTATTTAATCCGGCCAAAATTATCCTGGGTGGGGGAATATTTGGGCCTGCGGTTTCACTTATTCCTGAAATAAAAGAAGAGGCTTCCAAGTGGGCGCAACCCATAAGTATGCAACAGGTGAGCATTGAGGCTTCGGAGCTGGGCAGTGATGCGGGTGTATATGGTGCAGCATACCTGGCATTACATGCAATTCATCCCGGAATTTGACATACCTGCGGGCTCGCTATTATTCTGTCCCATCTGCTATAAGTGTGGATATACAGTATTAATGTCGTGTTCCTGTATGATGATGAACATTGGTTTTGAAGGTGCTGCTTCATATATTTTGTAGTATTCAATACCTAAACCGGAATGGTTCACGGATGGGTAGTAACGTTGCCGCATATCCGAAAAGAATATTTACTATCAGGTTCACAATAACAAGGATTTTGAATACTTTGCCCATAAACTCTTCGCTATTATCAAGGCGGAATACATAAAATGAATCTACCATGATCTGATAAGTAAAAAAGAGAATGATGCCCGTACAGATGACAAATTTTGCATTGCGCATCAGGATGGTCCTTTCCATTATGATCAGGCTGTTGAGCTGGTTGATGGCAAGAAACACCAGGCAAAAAGAATACGTGATCGCAAAGCCCGATTGAAAAGTGGTGATCTTTCCGAAGATAATTTTTTCTGTTATCCAGTAGGTAGTAGCGGCTGTTACCAGCACCAGGTATAGCGGGGGCTTTCTCGCAAATGCATCCCAGCGTTTAAATTGCCAGAGGTACAGCAGGCATTCTGCCAATGACCAGCAGTTCGCCGGTATAGCATTGGAATAACCCGCCGCAATTACCCTGCTGCTAATGAATTCACTTACCAGCGCACCTGCAACAATAAAAACAAAAGGCCGGTAAGCACGTAATATTTTACGAAATCTTACCAGCCCGATAACTACCGCAGCCAATACGCCATAATCTAATATGTCAATGAATTGATAATTCATTATAGATTAAAGGGGATTCAACGGACTTGGAGTTGGACAGACCGGCGGACAGCGGTGCCCCGAATTCTGAATAGTGGCGCCACCACCTCCCAATAAGGGATTTAGAGCAGGCAGCATGTCTTCACCATTTTCGTTAGCTCCAACAAATAATAGTTTCACATTTAAATCCTCATCCATGCAAAAGTAAGCCCGAATAGACTTACAGCCGGATTCGGCCAATAATATTTCAAAGGCCGACCTGTCGAATGTTTCACAAACAGGAAGCAGGTTTTTTCCGGCATACTCCGGTTTAACAATATTGTTTTT
>JBDTMM010000220.1:0-4740 GCA_039934275.1 Flavitalea sp.
AGACCTGCTCCATTCAGGTATTTCAGAAACTGAAATAGAAGTTGACCTTTCCAATACCAATATATTAGACAGCCAGCTGCAGATGATGTTTGCCATTTGCCATCCATCAATCACTGCCGAAGCGCAAATAGGATTATCACTGCGCATACTTTGCGGATTCGGGATCGAAGAAATAGCGGATGCATTTCTTTCCAACAAAGAAACCATTAATAAAAGATTGTTCAGGGCAAAAGAAAAGCTCAGGCTGGAAAACGTAAAGATCGAGTTTCCGGGAGAAGAAGACATAGATTCAAGACTGGAGGCTGTTCTTAGAACCTTGTATTTATTATTCAGCGAAGGATATTATTCTGCCAGCCAGGACGTATCCTTAAGAAAAAATCTTTGTATCGAAGCCATGCGACTAACCTGTTTGTTACTGGATAATGATCAAACCAATAAGCCGCCTGTCAATGCATTGCTTTCGCTCATGTGTTTTCATTCATCGAGGTTCGATGCACGAACAAATGATCAGGGGGAAATGGTGTTGTACGATGCACAGGATGAAAGTCTTTGGAACCGGGAATTAATCGGTAAGGGAGAATATTACCTTAACCTCGCAGCAAAGGGGAACGTTGTTTCCAAATACCACCTTGAAGCCGCAATATCCTATTGGCACACCAAAAAGAACGGTACTGTCGAAAAATGGGAAAGCATTTTACAGTGTTATAATAAATTATTGCAATTGGAATATTCTCCCGTTGCTGCGCTGAACAGAACGTATGCATTGTCAAAAGCAAATGGTAAGGAAGAGGCGATAAACGAAGCTGAAAAATTAAATCTTTCAGGCAATCATTTGTATTATTCGCTCCTTGGAGAACTCTATCTCAACATCGATAATACAAAAGCAAAAGATAATCTCGAAAAGGCGCTTAAGCTGGCAAAGTCAAAAGCCGATAAACAAACGATCAAAATCAAATTGGCCAGTCTACTTCGATAGTTTCACTTCGAGCGTAACATAATAGTTCCTCGGTTCGGCGGTAAGAATTCCGGGGCCGGGATAGGAGGTGGCCCTTCTTGTAAAATACCTTTCATCCAGCAAATTATTGATGCCGAATTCAACAGCAATATTCTTCAGTCCTATGCGATTGTTCCAATCGGCCACTCCATAAGCGGGTACAATACCAATGATGCCCACAGGCGATGTTTTTGCATTAGTGGCATCGGAAAATTGTTGCGCGGTGTAAGAATACTGGAGGCTGGTAGAAAAGAGGGTATGCCTGATGTTTAAACCGCTCCTGAATATAACAGGTGGTGCAAGCTCCACTGCATTACCCTTGTTTATACCAACGGTTTTTGTTTCGAGGTAACGCGCATCTGTGTACGCGAAAGATCCAAATAAAGAAATGTGCAATTTGGCTTTAGGATGGAGCAGCTGCCAGATGTCAAGTTCAGAATATACTTCCACGCCAACACTTCTAGCATTGGCCACATTTGTCCTGAGCTGGTATATATTAAATATAGAATCCACTACGCGTATGTCCCCGATCCTGTCATTATATCTCAAATAATATACTCCCGCATCAAAATGCAAATAGTCGCCTAGTTTTCCCCGGTACCCGAGGTCGGCAGAATACCCTCTTGCATCTTTTAGATTGGGATCCACCTTCTGGCTCGGGTTTACAATACGCAGGTCATTGAAATTGATGGCCCGGTAGGCCTGAGAAATATTTGCATAAAACTCACGATCCCTGCCCTGTTGGTAACTGAGTCCCAGTCCGAATATCAGGAATGACCTCGAGCTATATTTATCATCAATTTGCTTGGTGTCGAATTGATGATAATAGCCTTTCGACCCAGTTTTTATATTTTCAAACCTTGCACCCGGAATGATCTTAAAGTTGCTGTCAATCCTGAATATATTCTCTGTAAATAAAGCGGTGTTCGTACTGGGGAAAATAAAATCAGATCCCTCTAAATCATCGGGATTATTAAAATTAAAATCTGCACCTGTACCATTGCTTCCTAATCCCTGCCTGCGATGTGTGCGCCCATGATAATAACGGAACCCAACAAGCACTGTAGACAATTGCTGACCGAGATGATAATCGTGGAGGAATCTTGTTTCGCTACCAATATTGAGGTAGTTATCGAATTGAATATCACGCATGCCGAGTGTATCTATTTTATTTGCGGTTGACAAATCGCCCACACTGCCGCGTTCACCAGTAAATAAGAAATTACGCATGTTCAGTCGCGTATGTTCATTGAGCTTATAATCGGCTGAAATGGAGAATATGTTCCAGTCTGCCTCAAACCAATTCCTCGACCTGATCGATTGCCTCGCATCCTGCTTGTACTGCACATCGGTTAAGCCGCCTGGCTGTTGGGCCGTATAGTGCATTTTGGTGTACTCACCCGACACTTTGAATTTTTCGCTGAAGGCATATCCAAAATGCGCATATCCGCTATTGATAGTAAAGGCATCGTTCCGGCGCCAGCTATCACCCTGTTTATGATCGAAGAAACCATAATATTCTACATTGTTTACCGTTCCGCCAACGCTTGTAAATGAATTAAATAAATTAAATGATCCAAGGGTATTCCTTGATACCACTTCGAATGTTTTATTTGGCGGTCGCTTCATCACATAGTTCAGTAAACCGCCGAACTGGCTGCCATACTGCAAAGAGGCGGCTCCCCTCACTACTTCAATTTGTTCGAGCCCTTCGCTTTGTGGTGTGTAATAACTTTCGGGATAACCCAGCGCATCTGCGCTGATGTCGTACCCGTTCTGCCTCGAATTAAATTCGCTGGTGCGATTTGGATTAAGCCCTCTGACGGCAATGCCTAACTGTATTCCTGAAGCATCGCTTTCCCATACGTGTATGCCAGGCACACGGTTGAATATTTGCCTGCTCTGGTTCAGAGACTTGTTTGCATCAATCTTTTCGATGTTGATGGTCTCGGTCTTTTTGCCGGCGTAAATGCCCATAGCACTTACTTCCCGCAGGTAATCGCTTACGCGGTTCTTTCTTAGTGCCTGTACCCTTACCTCTTCCAGGGTTTTCATCCTGATGGAGTCGGTCCGGTCCTGCGCATGCAAATACCTTGCGTTAGCGAGGAATACTATAACTACGAATATTCTGCAGTAATTCATTTTCGGTGGTTAATAAATTCAATTTAGGGTCGAAGTATAATGCGGATCTCCGCCCGTTTAATGAAACGTTACACGCTGCATAAACCGCCTTCACAGGTGATCCCCTTTTTTCACTTTGTTGTTTGATGAGGTTGGCAAATTGTAAAATAAGATCAGGTTGTGTAGACACCATCTTTAATTGAAAAGGCGTAAGCATTTCCTTCTCGTTTATCCCCGCGGTTGTATTATCATTGTACTGTACCCCGAATTCAATACTGCCGTTCTTTTCCATCAGCATAATGTTCCACGAAAATCGGAAGCCCTGTTCGGTCCATAAATAATTACCGGGATATAACAGGTGCCTTAATGGAAATACCAGTTGCCATGTTGCTACGCACGACAATATAAATAATGCAAATTTGCCTGTCGATTGCATCGAAATGTTCAGTATATTTTTTATGGGTTTTGAATATCCAAAGAAGAGGAGTGTGGTGATCATCATGATCCACGGAAAGATGCCGATATTAAACAACAGCGCCGTTAAAATATGAAACACCGACAAAGCTATATATGCTGCAAATCTTGTTTTTGGGAACCACAATAAAAAAGCCACGCTAACATCGAATATCATCGATAACCACGCGGCAGCGTGCGCAACGGTTGCATTGGCGAGCAATTTACCCAACACCGCCATATCATTGTGCGCAAACAACCATATTTTCAGAGGTTGTGCCTGTATTAACCAGTCGCTTTCTATTTTATTGATGCCCCCAAAGAAATATACAATGCTCACCTGCAATTTTAAAAAGAAAATGATGCGCTGGTTGTACAGGTTGGATGATGAAGACTTCGGATCATAAAAGATCATGATAAAACCCAGCAGGCTAACGAGGTAATAATGATTGAGGTAATAAGTAACGTCAATCAGTTCTACATAAGTAAACACAAGAAAAAAAACGATACAGGCAGCACGATAGTATTTATTGATCGCTATAGCGAGCCCGCATACGATCATCAGGCCAAATAAAAAATACATTACAACAGGTGGTAATACTTTTACCCACTCAAAAAACCTAAACGTAAAATGAAACGTTGGTTGAAGGTATAATGAATCTATCCAGCCATTGTAAAAAAAGCGGAAGGCACCGAACATTACCAGAATACCAAATAGTGTCCTGAATATTCCGAACCAACCCGAATTCGTTTTAGTCTCCGTCATTATCGCTGAACGTTATGAGTATTCCAAGGTTCGAAGAAAGATCAACCTTTAATAACACCAGCAGTTTTTTACTTTGTACCCAGCTGGTGTAAACCGGTGCCGGATCGGTTGCAATGGTGGTTTGCATGGGATTGCCGATCGCTGCGATGTCTTGTTTATAATTAATCAATTCCGTATTGATCGTGTTTTCAAGAGTGGTGTTTCCTGAGGCTACTTTTAATGTGGCTACATAATCATCGAACCCTACGCCATCACCTTTTGAAGACTTTCCCTGGAACTCATCCGATAAAGCAGCAGCCGCTTCGGCAAGCATTGTTTTAGCCAGTTCGGTATTGGGAAGTTCCAATGCTGTGGTATCAATTGAGCCTTCAGTAAAATTATCCTTGCGACCAATAGGAATACCCAT